>JAUYKX010000210.1 GCA_030699055.1 Candidatus Nanopelagicales bacterium | reverse complement strand
AACAGGACGAACAACCAGGTCCTGTGAACCGTCAAACCGTTGTCGCACCCGCCTACAGCTATCACAATCCCCGGGAAAGCGCCAGTCCCCGGACGTATTCGCAGGTCAAACCCTCACCGCCACGACTTTGACGAGACCCTGCGGGTTGTAGTCGATGCTGGTCGCGTAGATATCAGTGATCTTCTGATAGAAACGCCGCTCACTGAGACGGATCTCGCGAATCTCTTCGAGGAGTCGCTCGAAGTAGTCCTCGTTCAAGAACGCGCCGTTCTCGAGCCGCTGGTTGTCGAGCACGTAGCCCTTGATCGCAAACTCGCGCAGCACACCTGTCGCCCATTGGCGGAACTGCGTCGCCCGAATCGAATTGACGCGGTACCCGACGGAGATGATGGCGTCGAGGTTGTAATGCTCCACCTCGCGCGCAACGTCACGCGAACCTTCCCTTTGAACTATCCGGAATTTCCGGACAGTTGGGTCGTGGTCAAGTTCACCGCTGGCGAAAATGTTCCTCAAATGCTCGCTGACTGTTCGCACATCGACGCCGAACAGCTCAGCCATAAGCCGCTGGCTCAGCCAAACCGTTTCATCGGCATAACGTGCTTCGATACTCTCTCCGCGATCCTGCGAGGTGAAGATCAGAAATTCAGCCGTGCTGTTGCGAATCAGCTTCTTCTCGTCGCTCATTCGGCGACCTCAACGGTGGATTCGCTAATCCAACGTGCCTGAGCGCTACCTGCGGCCGAATACTCCACTGAGAGCTGTTCGTCGACGTCCTCGGGATCGTCGTGACTGAAGTGGTTACGAGTCCCCGCGTTGACCTTCTTGGCTGCATCTTCGACCGCCAAGCGGAACGGGTGAAGGTTCGCAGCACATAGCTCCGGAGCGAACCTCCGGCGAGCTGTGGACCGAGTGACAGACATTGCGACATCCTTTCAACAGGATGCCCACTTTCCCTGGAGAACCTCACAGTGCGGGCCGCCAATGGAAACCCTAGCCCCGGCAAGCCCAAGGCTCAAAGTAGTCACGCTGGTGGAGCTGAGGGGATTCGAACCCCTGACCCCCTCGATGCGAACGAGGTGCGCTACCGGACTGCGCCACAGCCCCAAATTGGGAACTCCGAGAGGATACCGGCCCGTCAGTCGTTGACGGCGCGACGGTGCTCGTAAGCCTCCTCGCCGGGAACGGCGACGAAGTCGTCCAGCCCCAGTTCAGCCTCGGCGTCCGACCCGGGTGTCCGTAGGGCCTCGACCTGCTCGAGCATGCGCCGCGCGGTCCAGTCCTCACCGCGGATTCCGCCCGCCGCTCGGCGCCGGGGAGCACCGGCCTCGGCGATGTAGCGGGGAAGCGGCGACTCCACCGCATCCCAGGCATCGGGATCGGTTGCAGCCTGCCGGGCGGCGACTTCGTCGTCGGACAACAGTCGGACGTCAGAAAGTTCCTCGCCCCCGGCCGCTGTGGCCACCCCGGCTCGGCCTGGTTCGACGTAGCGACGTGCAGAGCGGGACCTGGTGCGCGAGCTGGTGCGGGACCGCGACGCCGACTCGGTTGTCGACTTCGTCCGCGTCCGCGCGCTGGTGGTTCCGCGGCGACTCTTCGCGCTCCGGGCCGAAGAGGGCCGCGCGGTGTTGGCGCGTTTGCGCGACGCGGCGGGCCGCGCACCGATCTGCCGGGTGGCGAACCACAGGGCGCCGAGTCCCAGCGGCGGAAGCAGCACGGCGACCAGCGGAACGGCCCCCATCACGTAAAGAACCAGCGCGATGACCCCCAGGCCGATCAGCGTCTGCCGCACATGTCGCCGACGCCGGGCAGCGGCCTCACGCGCGATCATCCGCGACCGGGCCAGCCGGGCCTCGATCAGGTGCCGCTCCTGCTCGCCGCCTTCAAACGGGTCAATGCCGGCATCCAAGTGCTCGTCGATCGGGTCGGCGCCGCTCGCCCCGCGGGCTCCGACCCGGACCCGGTCATGGACGCGCGATTGTGCGCCGGACACGACGACATCGACGTTGTGCGAGGCGCGGCTCGCCCCGGGCATGACCCGGCGACGCCCCAGGGCCTTCATCGCCCGATGAAAAGTCAGGGTCGTTCTGGTCGCCGCGTTTCGATCGTGACGCCGAAGCCACTGCGGAACCAACACGGCCGCCCACAAGATCACTACTGCGGCATAGACCAATCCGGTGAGCACGGGCAAAGACTAGGAGAGAACAGCCCTCCGGCGCGGGCAATCGCCCCGTGTCTCGCCTCAATTCCCGGATTCGTCCGATCTAGCCGCCCCCTCGGCACCGCGCGAATCCAACCAACGCGCCGTCAGCCCGCCGGGAACCTCCTCGACCGTCAGCGCGAAAGACTGATGATCGGCCCAGTCGCCGTTGATGTGCAGGTACCGCTCCCGGGTCCCCTCGCGGCGGAATCCGAGCTTGTCGACCACCCGCCGGCTGGCCTGGTTCTCGGGCCGGATGTTCACTTCCATGCGGTGCAAGCCCAGAGTTGTCCAACAGTGGTCGGTCGCCACGGCCAAAGCTGTGGGAGCGACGCCGCGGCCGGCGAATTCCGAGGCCACCCAGTAGCCGGCCTGAGCCGATCGGAGCGACCCGAATGAAATCGAATTGACGGTCAACTGCCCGGCCAACCGGCCCGAAACCCGGATGATCCACGGAACGACACGACCCGCTCTGGCCTCCCGGCGCAGTTCGCGCACCATGTCGGCGAAAGTGGTCGGAGCCTGCAGCGAACCGGCGGGGGAAGTCGCTTCCCACGGCTGCAGCCAGGAGGCGTTGCGCAATCTGACCGCCCGCCATTCGGCACTGTCCCGCAGCCGGATCGGAGTCAACTGGACCTCGCCGAGCTTCAAGCTCGGTGTCCTGAAGCGCGGTGTCGCCCGACGGAAGGTCGAACTCAATCCCGATCCAGCCGGATGACCAGCACGTCCTCGCCCGCCTCGACGACGGTGACCTCTTCCGGCACCACCGCCAGACCGGTGACCGAGGCGGCGACCAGGGGCGAGGAGTCCAACCCCGGCGGGACCGGATCAACTTCGTGGTGACCGTCACTACCCGAAAGCGCAACCGGCACGAACCGGCGCAGCCCGGCCGGTGCCTGCACCGGCGCCCGCAACCGAGCCCGGACCACCGGGCGAAACAGCCGACGACTCCCCATCAACCGCCGGATCGCGGGACGGACGAACACCTCATAGTTGATCATCGCGCTCACCGGCTCGCCCGGAAGCGACATCACAGGAATCCGGCCGTCCACCGCGCCAAACGCGACCACCGGACCGGGAGTCACGGCGACGGGCACGGGATCGAAACTGCCGAGTTGGCTCATCGCCGCCCCGACCACACCCCCGGTTCCACCGGTGACCACGATCAGGTCCGCGCGGACCAGCTGCCCTTCGATGACGCTGGCCAACACCGCCGGGTCGTCGGGCACCGGCCCCGCCCGGTAGGCGACGGCGCCGGCCTGAAGCACCGCCGACGACAGCATGATCGAATTGACGTCGTGAATCAGGCCCGGCCTCAGCTCGCCACCTGGTTCGACCAGTTCGCTGCCCACCGTCACCGCGACGACCCGAGGCGCCGGATGAACCAGCAACCGCGACCGGCCCGCGGCCACTCCTGCCCCGAGCTGAGCGGGCCCGAGTGCGGTTCCCGCCCGCAAGGCCAGCTGTTCCGCGCCGGCGAACTGTCCGGTCATCCGGAAACCAGACCCGGGCGCCGGTTGCCCACCGACGAGCACAACCTGCGCCCCGCCGTCCGTGTGCCCGAGCGGAACAACGGCGTCCGAGCCGTCCGGCAGCATCGTCCCGGCGGCCACCCGGATCGCCTCACCCGGCCCGACCGGCACCGACGCCCGATGACCCGCCCCCACCGAGTCGACCACAGTCAGCTGGGCCGGCCGGGCCATCGTCACCCCGACCAGATCATTCGAGCGCACCGCGTAGCCCTCGTGGATCACCACCACGAAAGGAGGCAGGGGATGCCGGGTGTACACGTCCTCGGCTAGCACACAGCCGCCCGCCTCCAGAACCGGAAGTTCCAACCCGTCCAGCGGATGGCACGTGGACAACACCGCCTGAAGCTGCTCCTCGACGGTCCTGAGTTCGGTCATCTGGTCACCCGGTCCTTCCGACGAAATCCTTCAACCACGCGCGCAGTTGCGGTCCCAGGTCAGCCCGGTTGCACGCCAATCGGATCACCGCCTGGATGTATGAGAGCTTGTCGCCGGTGTCGTAGCGCATACCGTCGAACACCACGCCGGTCACTCCGCCCCCGGTCGCCGGATCCCGGTGGATCAGTGCATGGAGGGCGTCCGTCAGTTGGATCTCGCCGCCGTGCCCGGGTTGCGTCCCGTCGAGTTCGGAGAACACAGCCGGGTCCAGCACGTAGCGACCCACCAGCGCCAGGTTGCTTGGCGCGGTCCCCGGCGCGGGCTTCTCCACCAGGCCGGTCACTCGGACCTCGTCGGACCCGGGGATCGGCTCGACGGCGGCACAGCCGTAACGGCCGATCTGGTCGTCCGGAACAGGCATCAGACACAGCACCGTGCCGCCGTGGCGGGACCGGGCCTGGATCATCCGATCGAGCACGGGCGTCGTCGGGTCGATCAGGTCGTCACCGAGCAGCACCGCGAACGGCCGGTCACCGACATGATCCCTGGCGCAGGACACCGCGTGTCCCAGGCCGAGCGGCTCGTGCTGGCGCACGGAATGGACCCGGGCCAATGACGCCAGCCCAACCACAGTGGCCAGTTGTTCTTCTTCGCCCTTCTGGCGCAGGACCGCTTCCAACTCCGGGGCCCGGTCGAAATGGTCCTCCATCGAAGACTTGCCCCGCCCCGTGACCATCAGAACATCGGCCAGACCGGCGTTGACTGCTTCCTCCACGACGTATTGGATGACTGGCGTGTCAACGACGGGCAGCATCTCCTTGGGCTGGGCCTTGGTCGCCGGGAGCAATCGCGTGCCCAGGCCGGCCGCCGGGATCACCGCGGCCCGAACCTCGTTGCCGGCTCTGGCCGCGTTGCCAGCGCTGGCCGCGCCCACTTCACCCGCCTTGCCGCGCGCTGCAGTCATGCGTCCGACCCTAGCCGGCGTCGGGCGTCGGCGGGCGCAGTGCCACGGAAGCGGCGGTTCGGCCGATGGGTGAGGGGACGCCGTTGGCCGCGCGAAAGGCGGCCCTGCGCGCCGAGCTTCGCGGGCGCCGCCGGGAGGCGCGCCGAGCGATGTCCGAGGCCGAGTGGCAGGCTCGCGCGGCCCGGATCGCCGAGGCCGTGTGCGCGCACGAAACCGTGCTCCGCGCCGCCGCCGCCGGTCAAACCGTGGCTGTGTACGAGGCCATCGAAACCGAGCCTCCCACTGCCGCCCTCATCGCCCGACTGCGCGAGGAGGGAATCGGTGTCCTGCTTCCCCGGGTTCAACCTCACCGATCGCTGGCTTGGGGTTACCCCGACCAGCCGGATTCGGCGACCGTGCCGGGGTCGGACGGCCTGCTGCGTCACAACTGCGCCGTGGTCATCACGCCGGCCCTGGCGGTCGGCCGGGACTTTTCACGGCTCGGGCAGGGTGGGGGTTATTTCGACCGTCTGATCGCCGAGGCCCGCGCCGGGGCTGGCCCGGGTGCCGGGGCCGGGGCTGGGGCTGGGGCCGGCGCGGATCTCGGTGCCGGCGCGGGCCCCGGTCGGCTGGTGTTCCTGGCCCTTGTCGGGTCGGACGAGTTGACCGACAGCGTTCCGACGGCTGAATTCGATCAACCTATAGACGGCTGGATCTTGGGTTAGGGCGAAATCGGCTGCTTTCAGCTCCCAAAAACACCCGACCACTGTTCTTGGGTGCGTTAGCCCGGGGACCAAGACGGAAAAACGCACCCAAGAACAGGGTTGACGGTCAAAATCGGCCGATCAACCAATGCCCGTACCCGCTGCGTAACCGAGAACGGCCAAGCCGACACCCACCGTGACCGAAACCACGGCATAACCAATGCCCGCCCACCGAGTTCGTGGCGGACGAGTCGACCGGCGCTCCAAATTCAAAATCTGGGCCCCAAATCCGCCAAAAGTCGTCAGAGCGCCACAAAAACCCGTCCCCGCCCCGGCCGACAGGACAACAAATACCGGCTCCCCCGCAGCCATCCCGGTACCGGCCAGAAAACCGGTGATCAAACCGAGTACCGCGCAACCGATCAGATTCACGGTCAACGTTCCGGCCGGCCAGCGCGGCCCCCAGCGGGCAACACACCGCCGGTCGATCCAGAAGCGGGCCGGCGCCCCGGCCGCCGCCCCGGCCGCCACGGCCAAGACCGACCAGCCGCTCATGCCTCGCCCTCCGTCGTCTCCTCGGCCTCT
>JAUYKX010000202.1 GCA_030699055.1 Candidatus Nanopelagicales bacterium | reverse complement strand
GACAGGCCTCCCGCACTGGACAACAAGAAGGCCAGGACACACAGTCCCATGATCGACCAGGTCACGTACGGGCTCGATTGGGCGGGTCCGACTGCCAGGGCCGGCGTTCGCGCCCGTTCGGGCTCGATGCCGCCAACGCAGTGCGGACACTGAAAGCCGACCGGGACCGGAATCATGCACTCCGAACAGATCGGACGTTCGCATCTTGTACACGTAATGCGCGTCGGTCGATCCGGGTGCCGATAGCAGGCGAGGATCGGGGGGGTCTCGGACAAGGGAGTGTTCAGTCGGTGACCTTGTCAACCGTAACCGAGTTGATCACCACGTCGTCGAGCGGTCGATCGCGGGAATCGGTTGCCACTCCGGCAATCTCGTCCACCACGTCGCGTGAGGCCTGGTCGGCCACTTCGCCGAAGATGGTGTGCTTGTGGGTGAGCCACTTGGTCGGCGCCACCGTGACGAAGAACTGTGACCCATTGGTGTTCGGACCCGAGTTGGCCATGGCCAACAGGTAGGGGCGATCGAAAGACAGCTCCGGATGGAACTCGTCGGCGAAGTTGAAGCCCGGACCCCCGGTGCCGTTACCGAGCGGATCTCCCCCCTGAATCATGAATCCGGGGATCACCCGATGAAACGGCACTCCGTCATAGAGGGGGCCGGAGCCCGCCACTCCGTTCCGGGGGTTCTTCCAGGCAAGGCTTCCGTCCGCCAGGCCGACAAAGATCGCCACCGTCTTCGGGGCATGGTTGTCGAACAGGTTGAGCTTGATGTCGCCGCGATTGGTGTGCAGGGTTGCTGTGGTTGTCGCCATTCGGGCATCCTCACATGCTCCCGATCCGGGCCGGCAACCAACCCCCGGCGGCAATACGGCAGGCCACCGCCTCACGCTTGCCTCACCGCAGCCTGAGCAATCACTCGCCCTCTGACCAGGCTGCGGGCACGCCGTGGAGACGAGGGGACTTGAACCCCTAACCCCCGCCTTGCAAAGGCGGTGCTCTACCAATTGAGCTACGTCCCCGCGAGCATCAGGTGGTCGCGGGTCGGCAACTACCTGATGTCAGGATCGGCGGTTGCCTCGTTCCACAAATCCTGCTCGGCCTGTCCGGCCGACACCTGGCGATACACAATGTAAGCGGCAGCCGCAACGGCAGCCAATAGCAGTAACTTTTTCATGTGGGCCCAACTGGATTTGAACCAGTGACCTCTTCCTTATCAGGGAAGCGCTCTAACCAAGCTGAGCTATGGGCCCGCAGCCGCTAGAGGTTACCTCACAGGGGCTCCGAGCATCGACCCGAGCCGAGCGTCCAGCGGGGAACGGCAACCGATCGGCGCCGCGGATGCGAGCTGATCAGTCTTCGGACAAGGTGAGTTCGAAACCCCCGGTCAGTCCGGCGGTCGCGTTGTAGATCCCGGCGACCAGCGTCGCCAGTACCGACGTCATCACGACCTCGAACACCGCCAACAGCAGCGCATACCCGACCACCCGACCGAAGGACAGGGCTTCGAGCACATCGATCCCGCTGGTCGGACCGGCCACGTCACTGACCGTCTTGTTGATGGAATCGAAAACTCCGAAGGCGGTGAGCAACAACCAAATCAGCAGCAGCGCGACCACCACCACGATCGCCAGGCCCAGGGACAGCAGGAAGGAGGTCTTCATCACCGACCAAGGGTCCACGCGGGAGACCCGAAGTCGGGCCTGCCGGGGTCCTGTGGCCTTTGCCGGTGCCTCGACTACATCGGCTATCTGTTCGGTTTCAGTCACCTGCCGCCTCCGGACCTGTAATCACTGGGTCATCCTGGCGTGCCCCGCCGCCCGATGGCTCATCCGGGGCGATCGGCACGCCGACATCTTGCCCCATGTCGGTGTCGGAGGTGTCCGATGTGTCGGAGGCGTCGTCGGAGGCGTCGTCACCTGTTTCCTCGCCGTCATCGGCTTCGATCTCGGTTTCAGCCGCCCTGGCCGCGGCGACGAGCGATCGGTCCTCGCTCAGACCCATCAGAGCGACTCCCATGGTGTCCCGCCCGGTGCTGCGGATCTCCTCGACTCGTGTTCTGATCACCACCCCGTCGTTGGCGACAGCGAACAACTCGTCTCCTTCGTCGCACACGAGCGCACCGACCAGTGATCCCCGTTCCTCGACCAGGTTCATGGCCCGTACCCCGAGTCCGCCTCGGCCCTTGGTGGCCCACTCGTCGATCGAGGTCCGTTTCGCGAAACCCCCGGCCGTCACCGTGACCACGTACGTACCGGGCCGAGCGACCTCCATGGTCAACAACTTGTCATCGGACCTGAATCGCATGCCGATCACGCCGGAAGTTGCCCGACCCATCGGTCTCAACGTCTCGTCGTTGCACCGGAACCGAACTGACATGCCGCCCCGGGAGACCAGCAGTAGGTCGTCGTCGGAACCGGCCAACCGGGCCGAAACCAGCGAATCCCCCTCCCGCAGATTGGCGGCGATGATTCCGCCGGTGCGGTTCGTGTCGTACTCCGTCAACGGGGTCTTCTTGACCATGCCGCCGCGAGTTGCCACCACCAGATACTCCGCCGCGTCGTACCCGGCGAGAACCATGACCTCGACAATCTCCTCATCCGCGTCAAGGGCCAACAGGTTCGCCATGTGCTGCCCACGGGCGTCTCGCGCCAGCTCGGGCAGCTGGTATGCCTTGATCCGGTAAACCCGACCCCGGTCCGTGAAGAACAGCACCCAAGAATGCGTTGACGTGACGAACAGGTGCGCCACCACGTCGTCGGCCCGCAGGGCCGCTCCTCGCACACCTCTACCCCCACGGCGCTGTGAGCGGTACATCTCGACGTCAGTCCGCTTGGCGTACCCGCCGGCGGTGATCGTCACGACCACGTCACGTACCGGAATCAGGTCTTCGTCGGAGGCCAGATCATCGGCGGGGATCAGGCGGCTTCGGCGCTCGTCACCGTGCTTGGCCGTGATCTCGGCCAGTTCCTCGGACACGATGGCCCGCTGCCGCGATTCGTCAGCCAGAATCGACCGGTAGTCAGCGATCGATACCTGTAGTTCGGCGTATTCATCGGTGATCTTCTTGTGCTCCAGGGCGGCGAGCCGACGCAACTGCATGTCCAGGATGGCGGTCGCCTGGATCTCATCGATTTCCAGCAGCTCCATCAGCCCGGTCCGGGCCAGATCGACGGTCGCTGAGGCCCGAATCAGGGCGATCACCGCGTCCAGAGCATCCAGCGCCTTGAGATACCCGAGAAGAATGTGAGCCCGTTCTTCCGCCTTGCGGAGCCGGTACCGGGTCCGCCTACTGATCACCTCCAGCTGGTGGGCGATCCAGTAAGTGACGAACTGGTCCAGCGACAAGGTGCGGGGAACCCCGTCCACCAGGGCGAGCATGTTCGCCCCGAAGGTCTCCTGAAGTTGCGTGTGCTTGTAGAGCTGGTTGAGCACGACTCTCGGTTGGGCGTCTCGCTTCAGGATCACCACCAGTCGTTGCCCGGTCCGCGACGAGGAATCGTCGCGTAGATCAGCGATCCCGGTGATCTTCCCGGCGTCGGTCAGCTCCGCGATCCTGAGCGCCAGATTGTCCGGGTTCACCTGATAGGGCAACTCGGTGATCACCAAACAGGTGCGGCCGCGCTGGTCTTCCTCAATGTCGACCACCGCCCGCATGATGATCGACCCACGGCCGGTGCGATACGCGTCATCGATCCCGCGACGACCGACGATCAGGGCCCCCGTCGGGAAGTCGGGGCCCGAGATCCGTTCCAGCAGAGCGGCCAGTAGCTCGGACCGCTCGGCCTCCGGATGTGCCAGCGCCCACTGGGCCCCGGCCGCGACCTCGGTGAGATTGTGCGGCGGAATATTCGTCGCCATACCCACGGCGATTCCGGCCGATCCGTTGACCAGCAGGTTGGGGAACCTGGCCGGCAGCAGCACCGGTTCCTTCGTTTTGCCGTCGTAGTTGTCGGCGAAGTCGACGGTTTCCTCGTCGATCTCGCGCAGCAACTCCATCGACAGTTGGGACATGCGGCACTCGGTGTAGCGCTGGGCGGCAGCCGGGTCGTTACCCGGGGATCCAAAGTTGCCCTGACCGTCCACCAGCGGGTAGCGCAGGGACCACGGTTGAACCAGCCGGACGAGCGCGTCGTAGACCGCCGTGTCACCGTGCGGGTGGTAGTTGCCCAACACGTCGCCGACCACGCGAGCGGACTTGAAGAAACCCCGGTCGGGTCGATATCCGCCGTCGTGCATGGCATAGAGCACCCGCCGATGGACCGGCTTGAGGCCGTCGCGAACGTCGGGCAGAGCTCGCCCGACGATCACGCTCATCGCATAGTCGAGGTACGACCTCGCCATTTCAGTTTGGATCTCGACCGGTTCGATTCGGCCGTCCGCGGAAACGTCCGCGGATCCCTGGTCTTCGTCTTCAGCCACGTTGATGATGTCCCTTCGCGGCTGTCATCGATTTCGACTTCACCGCCACCTCGACTTTGATCGACATTGGGTCAGATGTCCAGGAAACGCACATCCTTGGCATTTCGCTGAATGAACTTCCGCCGCGCCTCCACGTCCTCACCCATGAGCATGGTGAACAACTCGTCGGCTTGAGCGGCGTCATCCAAAGTCACCTGGAGCAGAACCCGGCGCGACGGATCCATGGTCGTCTCCCAGAGCTCGTCCGCGTTCATCTCCCCGAGTCCCTTGTACCTCTGCACCCCGTCCCCCTTGGGCAGCTTCGAACCCGCAGCCAGTCCGCTGCGCACAAACGCGTCGCGCTCCCGATCCGAATACGCGTACTGCGGCTCCACCCGACTCCATTTGATCTTGTATAGCGGGGGTTGCGCGAGGTACACATGACCAAGATCGAGTAGTGGCCGCATGAACCGAAACAGCAACGTCAACAGCAGTGTTCGAATGTGTTGGCCGTCGACGTCGGCGTCTGCCATCAGCACCAGCTTGTGGTACCGCAGTCTGTCTAGATCGAATTCGTCCTGCACTCCGGTTCCCAGGGCGGAGATCAGTGCCAGAACCTCGTTGTTGGCCAGCACCCGATCGAGTCGGGACTTCTCCACGTTCAAGATCTTCCCGCGGATCGGCAGGATGGCCTGAGTCATCGGATCGCGCCCACTCCGGGCCGAACCACCGGCCGAATCGCCCTCGACAAGGAACACTTCGTTGTAGGCGATGTCGCGGCTTTCGCAATCGGTGAGCTTTCCGGGCAGCACAGCCACGCCCGAGCCCTTGCGCTTTTCGACCTTCTGGCCGGCCTTCTGGCGCGTCTGTGCGGCCTTGATGGCCAGTTCGGCCAGCTTCTTGCCGTAGTCCACATGCTGGTTGAGCCAGAGCTCGAGCGCCGGGCGCACGAAGCCGCTCACCAGCCGCACCGCGTCGCGCGAGTTCAGGCGCTCCT
>JAUYKX010000196.1 GCA_030699055.1 Candidatus Nanopelagicales bacterium | reverse complement strand
GAGCGGGTGGCGGCGCGGTGGCTGTTGGCGGCGATCGAGGCCGCGTGGGGCGAATGGCCAAGCCCACGACGGTCATCGGTGGAGGTCAACGCGATCATTCCGGCTGTCTCGCCCGACGCGGCGCGCGAGTTGGCCCGGGAGGCGGTCGAGTCGTTCGGTTGCGCGACGATCAAAGTCAAAGTGGCCGGCGAGGGGCAATCAGTAACCGACGATGTCGCCCGAGTCGCCGAGGTCCGGGCGGTGCTCGACGCGCTGGTACCCGGTCGGGGCCGGATTCGGGTCGACGCGAACGGGGCCTGGTCGGTCGACGATGCGGTGACGGCGATCACGATGCTCGACCGGGCCGCCAATGGGCTGGAATATGTCGAGCAACCGTGCCGCTCGGTTGAAGAACTGGCGGAACTGCGACCGCGAATCGGGGTGCGGGTCGCGGCGGACGAGTTGATTCGCCAGGCGCGCGACCCGGCTGCCGTGGTGCGGGCGGGGCGGATCGATGTGGTCGTCGTCAAGGTCCCGCCGCTGGGTGGGGTCAGTGCCGCGCTCGCGACGTCTTTGGCTTGTGGGGTTCCGGTGGTCGTTTCCGGAGCGATGGACTCGGCTGTCGGGCTGGGCGCCGGCCTGGCCTTGGCTGCCGCCCTACCTGACTCGCCGCTGGCCTGCGGCTTGGGCACGGGCGGGTTGCTGGCCGCTGACGTGGTGGACCGGCCATTGCGCCCGACCGAAGGCCGACTGTCGGTGACCCGGATCGAACCGGATTCCAGGGCACTGGCCGCGGCCACGGAGCGGATGCCGGGACCGCGGCGGGACTGGTGGTTTCGTCGACTGGAGAGAGCCTGGATCAGCGGGGCGAATCAGTACAGCGGGTACTGGCTTCCGGGGGTTGATCGGTGAACCAGGCGACCGCGCTGGCCCGGCTCGTGGTCGAACGATTGATCGGCTTCGGGGTCAGGGACGTGGTTTTGTCGCCGGGTTCGCGGTCGGCCCCCTTGGCCCTCGCTCTTGGGGCCGCGGCGGATTCCGGCGCCGTGCGGCTGTCGGTTCGGGTGGACGAAAGGTCGGCTGCCTTCTTGGCCCTGGGGATGGCCAGGGGGCGACAGGGCCCGGTCGCCGTGTTGTGTACCAGCGGAACGGCGGTCGCGAACCTGATGCCCGCCGTCATCGAGGCTTCCTATGCCGGGATCCCGTTGATTTGTCTCACCGCTGATCGACCGCCGGAACTGCGCAATGTCGGAGCGAATCAGACCATTGATCAGGTCGGGCTCTTTGGTGATCACGTGCGTTCGATGGTGGACCTTGGACGCGAAGTTGGGGACGCGATATCTAGAGTCGATGTCGCGGAACTCGACTGCGCCCTGCGCGCCGCTGTCGATGGTTCCGGCCCCGGTCCGGTGCAGATCAATGTCGCGTTCCGCGAGCCGTTGGTCCCAGACTCGCCGGAGGATCTGCTTCCGGGTGCGGGTGCCACCGGCCCCGCCCAGGCCCATCAGTCGGTTCGGCCCGATCCTCCCGACCTGTCGTCGGTGCTTGAGCTGGCCGGGCTGGACGCCATTCCCGCTCGGGGCCTGATCTTGGCCGGTGACATCCTCGACCCGGCCGATTCCGTGGCGGTGTCCGAGTTGGCGAGGGCCGCCGGGTGGCCGGTTTTCAGCGAGCCGTCGGGCAATGCGGCGGGCGGGCCGCAAGCAGTCGCGCACTTTCCGTTGTTGTTGGCGGCGGGTTGCGCGGGTGGTTCTGCCGGGGGAGCTCTGATCGGCTCACCGGAGCTAGTGATCACTGTGGGTCGCTTCGGCCTGTGTCGGCCGACCGGAGCCTTGGTTCGTCCTTCGCCGGGCCCGTCGGGTGTTCCGTCGCGTAGGCCGGTGGTGCACATTTCGGTTCATCTGTCCGGCTGCGACGTTCCTGACCCTTGGCGGACGGCAGCAGCGGTCATTCCCCGGGTTCCCGTTGTTGCTCCTGGCGCCGGGTCTGGCTCCGGGTCGACCGCCGGGTCGGCCGCCGGTGAATGGTGTGCAGGCTGGAGATCCGCCGCTCACCTCGCCGCTAGCCAGATCGAGAGGGTTCTCGCTCGGGAGCAATGGAACGGCGTCGCCGTCGCTCGGGAGGTAATGGCCTCGGCCCAGCCCGGGGACGTAGTGCTCGTGGCCGCCAGTCGGTCAGTTCGAGATGTGCAGGACTTCGCGTCGGCTCCGGCGCCAGGGGTCAGGGTGATCGGCAATCGGGGAGCCTCGGGCATCGACGGGTTGGTCTCGACAGCGTGGGGAGCGGCCCAGGCCTCCGGCCGGCGAACCGTTGCCCTACTCGGAGATCTCGCGTTCCTGCATGATTGCGGCGGATTGGCGGCGGCTCCCGGAGAGCCGCAACCCAACCTGATCCTGGTCGTGGGGGACAACAACGGCGGCGGGATCTTCTCATCGCTGGAGCCGGGTCGGCCCGAGCTTGCCGGGCACTTCGAACGGATCTTCGGCACTCCTCACGACCGGGATTTGTGTGCCGTGGCCGAATCGTTCGGAGTCGAGGCGATTCGCGTGGTCGACCGGGACGCGCTTGCGGACCAGCTGACCCGCCGTGAAGACGGTGTCCGGGTCATCGTCGCCGACCTGCCCGATCGGGCAGCCGAAGAGGATCTGCGAGTTCGAATCGCAACCGCAGTGGCG
>JAUYKX010000177.1 GCA_030699055.1 Candidatus Nanopelagicales bacterium | reverse complement strand
GGCCAGCCAGGATCGCCGCCGCAACGGTCCAGGCTCCCAGCACCAGCGCGACCTTGCCGAGTTCCCAGGAGGGGGTCCCGGTCATTCCTTCGGCGAACGAGTCCGGCAGGAAGGCGGATTGCATTCCTTGAATCATCCACTTGAGCGGAAATACGGAGGCCACATGCTGGAGCCAACTCGGCAACTGCGTGTAGAGGATGAACACACCCGAAATGAACTGAAGCACCAGAACCACCGGCGTGACCACCGCCGATGCGCCCTTTCCGGTCCGCGGAACGGAAGAAAACGCCAGGCCAAGCAATACGCAGCACAGCAGTCCGAGCAAGCTCACCCAGACAAAAGTCAAGATCTTGGCCGGTTCGGTGGGGATCGAGATGTCGAAGGCCAACTTGCCGATCACGATCAACAAGATCACCTGGACGACATAAGCGACGAGCACTAATCCGATCTTGCCGATGAAGTAGGCGCTCTTGGGCATCGGTGTGCCCTCGAGTCGTTTAAGGGTGCCGTCGTCGCGCTCCTGGGGGATGCTGATGGACATGTATTGGAATCCCGTGTAGATGATTCCGGACCCGATCATCGCGGCAACGAAGTACTGGCTGAAGGTGACACCGGGTGCAATTTCCGAGTTGAAGATCGACCCGAAGATCGCCAGCAGGAGGATCGGAAATGCCACGGTGAAGATTGCCGCCTCGGCATCACGCATCAACTCTTTGATCTCGATGCCCGCGCGCTTCACGCCCAACGTCACTGCTGAGGGCAGGCGCTGGCTGCGTTCAGCCGGCTCGGCGTCGACCGGGGTTGTGCTCATGGACGTATTCCCTTGGTTGTGCCCTCTTCGGTGATGGCCGCGGCGTCAGTGACCAGTCGGAGGTAAACATCCTCCAGGCTCGGGCGCAGGACGGACAGTTCGGGAATCTCCCCGCCGAATCGTTCCGACAGTTCGGCCACGAGCCGAGTCGGGGTTTCGGTGAGCTGGGATCGAAGGGTCCCGTCCTGCAGCCAACTGACCTCAGCCGACCCCATCTGCCGACCGCCGAGTTGCTCCGGCGTGTCGCAAGCCAGAACCCGGCCGCGATTGATCACGGCCACCCGGTCGGCAAGATGCTCGGCTTCATCCAGGTAGTGGGTGGTCAACATGATCGTCGTGCCGGACTCCTTGAGTAAATTGATCAACGCCCAGAAGTGGCGGCGGGCCTCGGGGTCGAAGCCGGTGGTGGGTTCGTCGAGGAACAAGACCTCGGGTTGGCCGATGATGCCCAGCGCGACGTCCAGGCGACGCCGCTGTCCACCCGAGAGCTTTCCGACACCGGAGTCATGTTTCTCGGTCAACCCAACGGAGTCGATCACCTCGTCGGGATCGGCCGGATTCGGGTAATACGAGGCGAAGTGGCGCACGGCCTCCGCGACCTTCAGTTCGCCCAGATCTCGCGCCGTTTGCAGCACGATGCCGATCCGGGACTTCCAATGGCGGTCACCGTGTTGGGGATCGATCCCGAGGACATCGGCGGTACCCCCGTCGCGACGCCGGTAACCCTCCAGAATTTCGGTGGTAACGGTCTTGCCCGCCCCGTTGGGTCCGAGCAGAGCGAAGCACTCCCCAGCCTTGACCTCGAGGTCGACGCCCCGCAAGGCGAGAACATCACCGTAGGACTTGGTCAATCCGTTAGCCCGAATGGCGTAATCGACGGTCACCGGCGCATTATTGCGGGGATTGTGGTCGATGTCTCGGCAACGGGATCGAGGAGACGACGTGCAGGGTGACTGCGCACAGGCGGTGTTGGTCACCTTCCGTCCACAGGTTTCGGAACTACCCGGCGATCACCGTCGACGGTTTCGTAGGCTCGCCACTGCCTGAGCATCCCGGGGTCGGGAGGAAGGGCAACTGGCTAGCGGAATCGGAGATTCGATGTCATCACACGGCGCCATTCGTGGGCGGAGCCGTGCCGGGTGGTCGGCTGCGCTGGTGGCGTTGGCGATGCTGATTTTCGGCGGGACGGGCCCAGCAGGGGCTGCCCCGAAGCCCGGCGGGACCGGGGCCGGTGCGCCGGCTTCGGGCTCGGTGGCGACTGCTGCGCGGGTCATGCCGCTGCCCAAGGGCTCGTACCGGCTCAGTGCGACATTTGGCCAGGCTGGCCCCATGTGGTCTTCCGGCTATCACACGGGGCAGGACTTCAGCGCTTCCCAAGGGACGCCGGTACTGGCCGCCGCCGATGGGGTCGTTGTTTTCGCCGGTTCCGGTGGTCGGTACGGGTCGCTGATCGAGATCGCGCATTCCGATGGGGTGCAGACGTGGTACGCCCACCTTTCAGAAATCCGGGTTCGCGTCGGTTCCCGGGTCGTTGCCGGCAGCAATGTCGGGGCGGTGGGATCGACCGGCAACTCGACCGGCCCGCATCTTCATTTCGAGGTCCGGTTGGCCGGCCAGGCGGTTGATCCGATGCCCTGGCTCGGTGGGGCAACACTGGTGGTGAATTCGGATGTAGTCGCTTCCCCTTCGGACCCGACACGGGCCGCGGATCTGAGGGCCCAGCTGGTCGAGGCCGAAGCGATCCGGGTTCAGGCTGAGGCCCGGGCAGCGGAGCATCGGGCTCAGGCGGCAGTGGTCGGACAGCAGGCGGAAGAGGCCCGAGTCGCGGCCGACGCGGCCAGGAGAGATCTGCTGACTTACGCCCGAGAGGTCTACAAGGTCGGAGGGATGGATCCCGAATGGTTACTGCAAGCGGAGGCCTGGTCTGCCGGAGACGCTGCTGACTTCACCGATCGGCAGGTCTTCCTTGACTACTCCCATGGGTCCCAGAATCAACGTTTGGTCAATGCGGCCGAAAAGATGCGCCAAGCCCACGCGCTGAGTGAAGAGAACTCGCGGCTATTGGCCGAAGCCGATGCGG
>JAUYKX010000175.1 GCA_030699055.1 Candidatus Nanopelagicales bacterium | reverse complement strand
GATCTTCGGTTGGCTCACGGCCCCGACCTTCATCTGGGTCGGAGCCTTGGTCGTCGGGTTGGTGCTCGGGTTGGTGAACGCGTTCAAGCGTCAGGTCAGCCCGGTGCTGGTGGTTCTCTACGCGGTGACCGAGGGGGTGTTCCTCGGCGGGATCAGCGCGTTCTACCAGGCGTTCGGTGAGGCGAACGGGATGGGCAATCTGGTCCTAACGGCGGTGGTGGCCACGTTTGTCGTCGTCGGGGTGATGCTCGCCCTGTACATGTCCGGTGTGATCAAGGTGACCGAGCGATTTCAGCGAATCTTGATGACCGCGATCATCGGATACCTGGTGTTCGCCGTGGTCAATTTGTTCGCCGCCTGGATTTTCGGCCTCGGTGGTGGGCTCGGGGTCTTCGGGATGGGCTGGATAGGCATCCTGCTTTCCCTGTTTGTCGTTGGTTTGGCGGCTTTCACCCTGACGATGGACTTCGAAATGATCAAGCAGTATGTCGGTATGGGGGTTCCGGAGCGTGAATCGTGGCGGATGGCTTTCGGTCTGCTGGTCACGATCATCTGGCTGTACCTGGAGATTCTGCGACTGCTCGCGATCATCTCGGCCGGCCGAGACTAGGCCGTGATTGAGCCACGTTCGGGTCGTCAGGAAGCTCGTATCTTTCGCTGCCATCGGCGGAGGCGGGCTGGTCGGCGCCGGGGTGGCGGCCTTCGGGGTGTTGGCGGCTGAGGCGGCTCTGGCCCGGCACATGATCGGGCCGCGCCGACGATCGGCGCCGTACGACGACGGCCTGTACGGTCCTCGTCGAACCGGCACTTCCCTGCGCTACGTGATGATCGGCGATTCCAGTGCCGCGGGATTGGGCCTGGACTCCTCCCTGGAAACTCCCGGAGCCCTGATCGCCCAGGCGATCGTCGACGCCGCCGACCGGCCGGTGCGATTCGTCAATGTGGCCACGGTCGGAGCCCGCAGCGCCGACCTGGAACAACAGGTCAGCCGGGCGCTGATGATCAGACCCCACGTCGTCACGGTCATGATCGGGGCCAACGACGTTACGCATCTCGGTCGGCCACAGGCCGCGGTCGGGGCGCTCGGACAGGCTGTTTTCCGGTTGGTGAACGGAGGCAGCCAAGTGGTGGTCGGAACCTGCCCCGACATCGGCTCGATCGGTCCGATTCTGCCCCCGTTGCGCAATGTCGCCCGCCGCCTTTCCCGACAACTGGCCGCCGCTCAGACGGTCGCGGTCGTGGAGGCAGGCGGTCGGTCGGTGTCGCTGGCCCATCTGCTGGGTCCTCGGTTCGCGGCCGAGCCCGAGGTCATGTTCGGATCCGACCGGTTTCATCCTTCGCGTGAGGGGTATGCGGCGGCCGCCCAGGTTCTCCTGCCGTCGGTTCTGGCGGCGCTCGATCTGCCCGCCGTGCGCCCTCCCGTCACCGATGTCAGCACCCTCGGCCGCGAGATCCTGCCGGTCGTGCGGGCGGCTGACGTGGCTTCCGATGAAGCGGGAACCGAGGTGGCGGGGACGCGGGTGGCCGGCGACGAGCGGGGTCCCATGGGTCGCTGGGCCCTGGTTGTCCACCGTCCCGCGCCGGAATTGCCTGCGGCCGAACCGCCGTCTCCTTTGGCATCGGAATCAGTGCCGGTCGAGCCGGACGGCCCGTGGTGACCGGGTCGCCGGCTGATGTCGATGTGGCCGACCTGATCGACAATGTCGAGGAGCAGCTCGTCCGGACGGTTGATCGTTTGCGCTCAGTGACGCTGGTCCGACTCGGTCACCCGGAGGCGAACGGCTTGACCCCGGCAGATCGCGCCCACCGGTTGAGCAGCCAACTGGTGTCGATCACGTATCGAATACGCGCGCGGGGTGCGTTGGACGCTGCGGGCGACGCAGTTCCTCGCCTGCCACGACTTGCCGACCATGCGGCGGGTGATCAACTCCGGGTCGTCGGTGGCGAACTACTGGCGGCGGTGCGGGATGGTGCGGACCTGCGCGCCGAACCGCGGACCGAACTGCAGGCCGATGTGACATGCATTGCACGCCAACTGCTCGAACTGCGCCAGTCGATCTGACCCAGGTTCGCCGGACCGGGGCTGGCCAGCCGAACAGCCCAGGCCCGCTGAACTAGCGTTGCTGGCGGCGTAGCTCGTTCTCGATCTCCTGAGCGCTCGGCTCGCGGTCGCGTGGGCCGTAGGCGGACAAGCCCATCCAGAATGCGGAAACAACCAGGCCGAACAGCACCCATCCCGGCCAGAAATAGCCGCGGCCACTCAGGAACCAGATCACGACGCACAGCAGTCCGAGGAACACCCAGATGATCAGGTTTCGTTTGAAAGACAGCTTGGCGGCCAGCCGGTGATGGGCGGCATTAATGGCCGCTTCTCGTTCCGCGGATCCCGAGCCGTCGAAGCCCGCCGGCGGCGGGGGTGGCGGGGGTTCTTCGTTAGGCGGGGGTTCTTCGTTAGGCGGGGACGGCGGCTCGTTCGGGGGTGGCGGTGGCTCTTGCGTCATGATCTGGATCTTACCGGGACTGGTGCCCCCATGTCGCGACTCGGCTGCGGGGTTGGCCGAGTTGGAAGCTCATCAGCCTGTGATGGGATGACGCGGTGCATCGGGTGACAGGGCTGATCAGACGGTCTCCCTGGCTCGTTGGCCTTCCTCGCGACGTTGTCGTGTTGGCCGCGATTGCTTTCTGCGTGGCCCTGGGTTTTGGAATCGTGCTTCCCGCCATTCCGATCTTCGCGTCTGACTTCGGAGTGACGACCCTGGCCGTGGGTGCCGTGGTGAGTGTGTTTGCGCTGATGCGGTTCGTGGCCTCGCCGGTTGCCGGAGTTCTGGCCAACAAGCTGGGTGAGCGTTTGGTGTTGGCCGCAGGCCTGGTCATCGTGGCTGTGTCTTCGTTGTTGGCGGGCCTGGCGGACAGCTATTCGCAGTTGCTGGTCATGCGTGGATTCGGTGGTATCGGGTCATCGATGTTCACGGTGTCGGCGATGGCCCTGCTATTGCGCACCACGGATCGGAACCAACGAGGCCGGGCGGCCAGCGCGTTTCAGGCCGGGTTCCTGTTCGGAGGCGTGGCCGGTCCTGCGGTTGGTGGGCTGGTCGTGGCCGTGTCGATCCGTGCGCCGTTCTTCGTGTACGCGGCGACTCTGGGACTGGCCGCGGTGGTCGCCCTGACCATGCTGCATCCCCGTCCTCGGGCGGAATTGGTCGAACAGGCCGACCAGGTTGTTGATCCCGATTCCGAGCCTCCAATTCGAGTTGGTGCCGCGCTGCGCATGCGTTCCTATCAGGCAGCCCTGCTGGCCAACCTCAACAACGGCCTGATCACTTTTGGTATCAGGGCAGCGCTGATCCCCGTCTTCGTGGTCGAGGTGCTGCGACAGGGGGCGGTTTGGGCGGGTTTCGGATTCCTGGTGGCGGCCATCGCGCAGGCCGTGGTGCTGATACCCGCCGGTCGGATCACTGATCATCGGGGGCGTCGACCAGGAATTCTGGCCGGTGCCGCCGCCACGATGACCGGCATGCTCTTGCTGGCCCTCAGTACGAACCTGATCTGGTATCTGCTCGGGATGGCGGTGCTGGGGGCGGGGGCGGCGTTTCTGGGGTCAGCGCCCGCGGCGGTTGTCGGCGACATCATGGGTCGGCATCGAGGGGGCGCGGTGGTGGCCGGGTTTCAGATGGTGTCCGACCTGGGGGCCGTCGTCGGCCCCCTGGCAGCGGGTTGGGTCGCGGATCGGTTCGGGTACTCGCAGGCCTTCTCGATCGGCGTGGTCTCGGCCGCATTCCTACTGTTGGTCGCCTTCCGGATGCGTGAGACGAGGGTTTCCGGACCCTAATGGGGTTGATCGGGCTCCTTGGGTGCGTTGTTCCGGGTAGCTACCCGGGCTAGCGCACCCAAAAGCCGCAGGGAAGCCGCGCGGCGGGGCGAACGCCGGATGCGTCAGCGCGGCCATTGCGACACCATGTCCGCGTGACCAAACCTGACTTGGTGCTGGGCATCGACATCGGCGGCACGAAAATGGCAGCGGGGCTGGTGAACCCCGACGGAGAAGTGATGGCGTCGGGTCGGACACCGACCCCGGCCCGGTCTTCCGCGGAAGAGATGTGGAGTGCGCTGACCGACCTGATCTCGGACGCGTTGGAGAGCGCGGGCAAGCCGAGACTGATCGGGGTTGGGGTCGGCTGCGCCGGACCGATGGTCTGGCCCGACGGGGTTGTGTCCCCGCTAAACATCTCCGCCTGGCGAGGTTTT
>JAUYKX010000170.1 GCA_030699055.1 Candidatus Nanopelagicales bacterium | reverse complement strand
CGGCTGAGGGATCGGGGTGGCAACCTCGCCTTCGCCGGGGCTAACGCCGGCTATTGGCGGGTGCGCCTCGCCGAGACGGCCAACGGCCCCGGTCGCCGAATCGTTTGCTACAAGTCCGCCGGACTGGATCCGCGCAAAGCGGCCAAGGACACCACCGCCCGCTGGCGCGATGATCCTCATCCTCAGCCCGAGAACGAAGTGGTCGGAATGCTCTACGACGCTTTTCCAGCGAAGGGAAACATGCGCATAACCGACCCGGACTTCTTTCTGTTCGAGGGCACAGGGGTCAGGGAGGGTCAGACTCTGCTCAACCTGGTTGGGGACGAATCTGACCGTTACTACCCCCGTGAAGACACCCCCCGGCCGATCCAACTGCCGGCTGTCTCCCCTGTCACCTGTCGGGGGAACCAGACCTGGTCGACCATGTCGTACTACACGACCCAATCGGGTGCTGGGGTGTTCGCGACAGGGACGATGAACTGGACCCGGACCCTGCCCCGGACGGATGGAAGCACCGGGGACAAGTCAGCAAAGGACTTCGTCTTCCAGGTGACTCAGAACCTGATGCGGGAGATGGCCGAAGGGCCGATGGCTCGGCGCAATCCAGCCCGGGATGACTCCCAACGGGTGCAACTGCCCGCCCACAACACTTCGGGTGCGGCATAGGGTGACGCCCATGGCCAGCATCGATGTAGTAGTCGCGCGCGAAATTCTGGATTCCCGGGGTAACCCGACGGTGGAGGTCGAGGTAGCCCTCGATGACGGCTCCGTTGCCCGGGCCGGGGTGCCGAGCGGGGCGTCGACGGGCGCCTTCGAGGCGGTCGAAAAACGCGACGGGGACGAACGCTACGGAGGCAAGGGCGTCGAGGTCGCTGTCAGGGCAGTCGAGGAGGAGATCGGGCCCGAGGTGCTCGGCCTCGACGCCAGTGAACAGCGCATCCTTGACCAGACAATGATCGACTTGGACGCGACCGCCAACAAGGCCCGACTCGGTGCCAACGCGATTCTCGGGGTTTCCATCGCGACCGCGAAAGCGGCGGCGGTGTCGGCAGATCTGCCGCTCTATCAGTATCTGGGCGGCCCCAACGCACACCTTCTGCCGGTACCGATGATGAACATCCTCAACGGTGGGGCCCACGCTGACACGGCGGTGGACATCCAGGAATTTATGATCGCGCCCATCGGGGCGGTCACTTTCTCCGAGGCCCTGCGGTGGGGGGCGGAGGTCTACCACAGTCTGAAGTCCCTGCTCAAGGAACGCGGACTGTCCACGGGCCTGGGTGACGAGGGCGGATTTGCCCCGAATCTGGAGCACAACGTCGCGGCGCTCGAGGTGATCACCGAAGCGATCACCGGGGCCGGCCTGCGGCCCGGCGTTGACGTGGCGTTGGCCCTGGACGTTGCCGCCAGCGAGTTTCACACGTCCGATGGCTACAACTTCGAAGGGCGCATCCGCGGCACCGACGAGATGATCTCCTACTATGGAGAGTTGATCAATGCCTTTCCGCTGGTTTCGATCGAGGATCCGTTGGACGAGGAGGACTGGGCCGGTTGGACGACGATCACCAGCGAGTACGGCTCTTCGGTGCAAATTGTCGGGGATGACCTGTTCGTGACGAACCCGGTTCGACTCGAACGCGGGATCGAATCGGGCGCGGCCAACGCATTGCTGGTCAAACTCAACCAAATCGGTACTGTGACCGAGACCCTGGACGCCGTCGAGTTGGCTCAGCGCAATGGATACCGGTGCATGATCAGTCACCGCTCCGGTGAGACGACGGACACGACGATCGCCGACCTGGCCGTCGCCACCAACTGCGGTCAGATCAAGTCCGGGGCGCCGGCTCGCGCCGAACGCGTCGCAAAGTACAACCAGTTGCTGCGGATCGAGTCCGAACTCGAGGATGCGGCTCGTTACGCGGGCGCGTCAGCCTTTCCCCGATCCCGTTTCTGAGGCACCCTGGGGGGATGCGTGGAGCCCGCCGGTCCCTGATCAGTCGACGCGGTGGCGTGATCATCGGATTGGCGTTGATCGCGGTTGTGTTGTTGGCCATGCCGGCGCGTGAGTTTCTTGGCCAACGGGCGGCGATCAGCACCATGGAGCAACAGGTCGGTGAGCGGCAGGCCCGGGTGGAACAACTCCAGCGTGACGTCGAGAACTGGGATGATCCGGAGTTCGTTCGAGGCCAGGCCCGGTCGAGGTTGCACTACGTGCTCCCCGGGGAGGTCGGCTACATCGTCTTGGAGGCCGAAGGCCGGGAAGACGAAATCAAATCGACGGCCGTCGACCAGTCACCGGCGAAGCGGCCCTGGTTCACAAATCTCTGGCGAAGCGTTCAGGGTGCCGATTCCTGAGTCGCCCAGCGCGTCAGACCGGGCCGCGGTCCGGGCGCAATTGGGTCGACCCCCCCGAGGCGAATATGCGATTGCGGCCCGCGGCGCGTGCGGACTGCCCGCCGTAATCCGAACCGCTCCCCGGCTGTCCGACGGGACCCCGTTCCCCACCCTGTGGTACCTCACTTGTCCGACTGTGGTTGCCGCGGTCTCGACGCTGGAGTCGACCGGTTGGCTGCAGGCGCAGACTCAACGGCTGGCCGCTGATCCGGGTCTCGCTGCGGACTACCGGCTGGCTCATCAGCGGTACATCGCCGAGCGCGATCGCATCGCGGTCGTGCCTGAGCTCGCCGGGATTTCGGCTGGTGGCATGCCGGATCGGGTCAAGTGCGGGCACGCATTGGTCGCCCACTCCTTGGCCGTGGGCCCAGGAGTGAACCCGATCGGCGATGCGGCCGTGGCCGAACTGCGTGAGGTCGGCGTGTGGCCGTGCCGGCACCCGTGCGTCGACGCGGAAGGCTGAGTTGGGCCGATCCGCGTCGTTAGAGTGGTTGCCCGTGGACACCTACGCGATCGCGGTTGTCGGCCGGGACCGGCCCGGAATCATCGCTGACGTCACCGGGGCCCTCGCCGGCCACCGGGGAAACGTCGAGGACTCTTCCATGTCGCTGCTTCGGGGGACTTTCGCCTGGACGCTGATTGTCAGTTTCGAAGACGTCGACCAGGGCGAACTTGAGTCGACGCTGGAGCCGTTGCGCAGGCCGGATCTCGCGCTTACCGTGCATCCACTGGCTGGCATTGATGACCATTCGACCCGGCCGATGACGTCTCTGCAGCTCACGGTTCATGGATCGGACCATCCGGGAATTGTGTCGGCGGTGACGAGGGTCATCGCCGATCACCAGGGAAATGTGACCGACCTGTCGACCAAGCTCGTCGGAGGTTTGTTCGTCGTCGTCGCCGAGTTTGACCTGCCTGACGAGGTGGAGTTGGAGGCTTTTGGCGAGCACCTTCTCGCGGTTGCGCAGGACGTCGGCGTGGTGGCCCATATTTCGCCGGCCGACTCCGACCTGCTCTGAGAATCAGGACGGGCTGACCGAACCATGACCGATTCCGAGGCGCGTCTGCAACTGCGCGCCCTGCCCGGCTGGCC
>JAUYKX010000166.1 GCA_030699055.1 Candidatus Nanopelagicales bacterium | reverse complement strand
AACATAATTGATGAGCTTGCCAACGAGGAGAACCAATAATGATCAATCTCGGTTTGCATGGCCCCGCCGGCAGCGGCAAGAATACCGTCGCGGACTATCTCAGTGAGCGCTACGGCTTCATTCAGTACGCCTTCGCCGACGGTCTGCGCGACGAGGTGCAGGCGGCGTTCGGACTGGAGGATCAATTGTTACTGCGCGACCGGGGGACGAAAGAAGTGCCTGCAGACGAACTGGCATTAGTGAATTGCGCGGACGAGGCGTTCGTAGAGGTCGCCAGCGCGCCCGGGCGCATACCCGAAACAATACGTTACCTCGGCGCATTCAATCAGCCCCTCTCCCCCCGCCAAATTACGCAGTGGTGGGGCACCGAGTACCGCCGCGCGCGGGATGAGGAGTATTGGGTCCAGCGCGCCAGCGACAAGTTGAGCCGGATCTTCTGGTCGGCCACATTCCCAGAGCAACGCCCGCAGCTCTTTGTCTGCACAGACTGTCGTTTCCCGAACGAACAAGCGTTTTTCCACCGGTTCGCCTGCGGCAACATCTGGCACCTCCACCGCGACGCTGCGACGCCGGTCAACGCCCACGCGAGCGAAACTCCCCTCCCCGTGCTCGATGGCGAGCGCGAGATATGGAACAACGGCGACATCGGGCATCTGCACCAGGGCGTCGACTTGCTGCTGCGTACCTCCGCGCAGTTCGTGCGGTGCGAGCCGCTAGTGCGCATCAGCGGAACTTGCACCTCCGAAGAGTTCGAGCAATACGGCAGGAAATTTATCAGGCCGGAACAAGAACCCGTTATGAGCGCACCTCCGCGCAGTTCGTGCGGTGCGAGCCGATGCGGGCCTATGAACCGCTCGCAATTTGAAAAGGAGTAACCGGTGAAGAAAAGTGGAAACGCGGGAGTAGTTGCAGTGATTTTCGGTATTGCCCTTGGTAGCGCGTTGCTTGTGGGCGGAGTGGTCGGCTGGGTTTGGAACATTGTCAAGCTGGCTGAGATGGGCGTTGATCCGCTCACCGCGATGTTCGTCATACGTGCAATCGGCATCTTTGTCGCGCCGCTCGGTGCTGTACTCGGATTTTTGTAAAGGGATTGCCCACCATGTCCGCCCGCCCTGTCAGCGACGCAGTTCTCCAAGCGACGGTGAACATCTTCGCCGAGCACGGCAATAACCAGGCGCATGCGGCTGCGGCGCTCAATATCGGGCGCCGCACGCTGCAAGAACGCCTCATGGCGGCGAAAAAGCGTGGCATCGCCCCCGGCGGTAAGGGTGACCCCGACGACGTGCAAGCCTTGAAGGCGAAGGTCAAGCGCCTCGAAACGGAGCTTAAGGGCCGCGAGAAGGAGGCCGATCAGGCAGAGATTATCAAGAGTGTGATCGGCGGCATGGCCCGCAAGGTCGAGGCGCTGGACCCGCCCAAGTGGATCGTCAAGCCCTCGACCACAGTGAGCGCCCCGGGCGTACCGACTTTGTTTCTCTCCGACTGGCATGGCGGCGAGCGGGTGTCCCCGGCGCAGATCAATGGCGTGAACGAGTATAGCGTCGCCATCATGCACGAACGCGCCCACACGTTGGTTGACTCTGCTGTCCATCTGCTCAAAATCATCAGCCCGCAGATGATGTATCCCGGCATCGTGGTGCCGCTCGGCGGCGACATGATTAGCGGGAATATCCACGATGAGCTGACCGCGACCAACGAGATGAACTCCATGCCTGCCGTGGAGGATCTGTACACGGTGCTGGTCGGCGTGATCAAAGCGCTCGCCGACCGGCTTGGCAACGTGTTTCTCCCTTGCGTTACCGGTAATCACGGACGCAATACCAAGAAGATATGGCACAAAGACCGGCATGCTACGTCGTTCGACTGGTTGTTGTACCGGTTTCTTGCGCTCTACTTCGCCGACGATAGGCGCGTCACGTTCTACATCCCGGACGGCATTGCGGCGCATTACAAGATTTACGGGTATCGCTACCGGCTTGCGCACGGTGACAAGTTAGGCAAAGGCGGCGACGGTATTATTGGGGCCGTCGGCCCTATTATCCGTGGCGATCTTCGGACACGATCACGCGATGCTCAGATTGATTTGGGCTATGACACGCAACTCGTAGCCCACTTTCACCAGTATTGGCACTTGGGTCGGGTGATCGTGAACGGCTCGCTCAAGGGCTACGACGAGTTAGCGATGAACGAGGGATACGCTTTCGAGCAGCCGCAGCAGGCGCTCTGGCTCACTCACCCGAAGTACGGTATCACCTACCGTATGCCCGTCTACGTCGATCGCAAGCGCGCCCCCGCCGAGACCGCATGGGTCAGCGTGCCAAAGACTATTCACTGAGGGGTATAAGCTAATGAAGCACGTAATGCTCGACCTCGAAACGATGGGCAACGGGCCAACCGCTGCAATCGTCGCCATCGGCGCGTGCGAGTTCGACCCGCACGGGGCTGACCCCGGCATGGGGTTCCCAGACGTGCCCGTTACCAGCACGTTCTACCAGAGGGTTGATCTGGAATCTTCGGTGCAGGCCGGGCTCACCATGGACGTGTCCACGGTCCTGTGGTGGATGCAACAGTCCGACGATGCGCGGCAGCAGACATTCCAGCGGGGGGGTGCCGGCCTGTACGACGCTATTAATCAGTTTGCCGGTTTCGTGAACAACGTCAGCGGCTGCAACAGGGAGGGCGTAGCGGTCTGGGGCAACGGCGCGACGTTTGACAACGTCATCATTCGTTCCGCGTTCAAGGCGTGTGATACGGAAGCCCCGTGGTCTTTCCGCAACGACAGGTGCTATCGGACAGTGGTCAACCTGCTACCCGAGGACCGCCGGCCGGCATTCGAACGATCGGGCACGTCGCACAACGCACTTGACGACGCCGTCACGCAGGCGCGGCACCTCCAGAAAGTCTACTGGGCGCTTGGGCTGTGACCGCCCCCTTCCTCGCTTGGTCCTATTCCCGGCTCCACATGTTCAAGGAGTGTCCGCGGCAGATATGGCACAGCGCTGCCGCACCGCGAGGCCACGAGGACCGCATCGAGTTCGAACAGACCCGGGCGATGCTGGCCGGCGTCGAGGTGGACAACGCCTTGACTGCGCGCATCTCCAAGGCCACGCCGCTCCCCGCCAAGTTCGCCCCCTACGAAGGGATCGCCACGCTCGTCTGCGCGGCGCCGGGGCAGAAGTTCACTCAAATGCAGCTCGCGCTTGATCAAAGTCTCAAGACTTGCGGGTATAAGGACTGGGATCACGCGTGGGTGCGGGTGATCTACGATGCCGCGATTATCGACGGCACGCACGCCTT
>JAUYKX010000161.1 GCA_030699055.1 Candidatus Nanopelagicales bacterium | reverse complement strand
ACTCCCCATCGACCACAACCGGGAAGAGGGTCACGTCGACCGGAAACGGTGAACCGTCGTCGAGCCGAATCGCCTCGAGACCGGCCACGGTGTGACTAGCTCGCGGTTTGGGATCCTGGGAATAGTGTTCGCGGTGAAGCCCGTGGGGCTCTCTTCGATCACGGGGAATGAGTGCTTCGACGGGCAGGCCGACCAACCCTGCGGCGTCAGCGCGAAACATTTCGATGGCGCGTTGGTTGACGTGAGTGATCCGGCCACGACTGTCGGTCGTCAGCACCGCATCGGGGACAATCTCGAGCAGGGACAACTCTCCGTCCTGGGAAATGCCCAGACCAGCGGGGCAGCCCGCTGAGGTTTTGCGGTGTTCGCCGCGGCGCTCAGGTTCAGTCCCAGGACTACCGGCCACGGGTAAGGATAACCTTACTCGGGGCGGGAGTGCAATGCTTCGACCGGATTGTGGAGGTGACCGATGACCTCGGTGTCGGAATTCATGAGCAATGACCATGACCGGCTCGATGCTCTTTTCGCCGAATTCCTCTCAGCGGACGAGGTCGAAACGACAGTCGAGCGACTCGCCGCCTTTGACACGGGACTGCGCCGGCACATCGAATGGGAGGAGAGGATTCTCTTTCCCGAATTCGAGCAACGCACCGGCATGGCCGAATCGGGACCGACCTCCGTCATGCGAATCGAACATGAGCGAATCGACGCTCTGCTGCTGCTCATCGGCGATCGCAGTCGCACTGCGGGCGCTGGGCCTGCGGTGGACGAGTTGCGCGAGGTGCTCACCGCTCACAATCTCAAGGAGGAGATGATCCTCTACCCGTGGATCGATCGGGAGTTGACGGACGTCGAGATCGCGACAGCCTTGGCCGCGATGCAGGATTGACTGCCGGACTGGCCGCCGGGTCTAACGGCATACTGGGTGGATGTCTCAGCGGGTAAGTGAAGAAATCGACATCGCCGTCGATCCGTCGCTCGTGTACGAACTGGTTTCGGATGTGGGCCGCATGGGCGAGTGGTCGCCGGAGGCAACCGGAGCGAGAGGCGCGTCGGGGCAACTCGAGGCTGGAGACAGTTTCATCGGGACGAACCGGCGTGGTGGGTTCCGATGGTTCACGAACTGCCGGGTCCGGCGGGCTGAGCCCGGCGTCGTGTTCGAGTTCGACGTCAATTTCGGACCACTGCCCGTGGCTCGTTGGTGCTATGAATTCGAGCGGACACCAGAAGGCACACGCGTCATCGAAACCTGGATCGACCGGCGCGACGGCCTGCCGGGAGCCCTGATCCGGATCGCCGGCTACCCGATCATTCCGGGGGACCGGGCGGATCACAATCGCGAAGGGATGAGAAAGACTCTTCGTCGGCTGAAGAAGGCGGCGGAGACAACCGCGTGACCGGTCGGACGGAGCCGCGAAGTGTCGTCATTCCTGCTGTCATTTGTTGTGATCTTCGTGGCCGAGTTGGGGGACAAGAGCCAGCTTTTGGCCCTGGCGTTCGCCACGCGATACCGCTTCTGGACCGTCCTGGCGGGAATCACGGCGGCGACCGCTGTCGTCCACCTGTTGTCCGTGTTGCTCGGGACGGCCCTGGGCTTGAACTTGCCCGGGAGTCTGATCAATGTCGTGGCCGGGGCGGCGTTCGTCGGATTCGCCGTCTGGACCCTGCGTGGAGACAGACTCACGGAGGATGAACGAGCCCGGGCGGCCCGGGCCGGAGGTTCGGCCGTCCTGGCGGTTTTCGGGGCGTTCTTTGTGGCGGAACTCGGCGACAAGACGATGTTGGCGACGATCACGCTGGCCACCACCGAGGGATGGTTCGGGACCTGGCTGGGTTCCACCGCCGGGATGGTCGCGGCGGATGCTCTGGCTATCGGTGTCGGCGTGCTCCTGGGCCGGGCGATGCCAGAGCGAATCGTCCGGATCGGCGCTGCGCTGCTGTTTCTCGGGTTCGGTGTCCTGCTGATCTGGGAGGGACTTGCGGGCTGAGCCCCGCCGGGCGGGCATCAGTCGAACCAGGCGGTGGCCGCCAAGCGCGCCCGGGAGGACTCGAACCCCCAACCGATCGGGTAGAAACCGACTGCTCTGTCCATTGAGCTACGGGCGCTTCGGTGCTCAACCGACGATACCCGCGTTGCCGGCGAGGATCGCTGCGGGTAATCCACCGACCGTGTCGGCTTCCCTCGGCTATGCACAGAGAGTCCGCTCAACGTTCCGGGACAGCCGGATGCCGGCATGGTTCGCGGGGTCGGTTGGAATCGCGCCTTGGCTCGGGGCGCCGGACGCATTTGGGGGAGTCATGCAGCAGGGAACAGCAACTGTCATCGGTACGGCAGTCACCGATGTCAGGCACACGGTCACTCGGGACGGACAGTCCTTGGCCCGCTTTCGGGCCGTGGTCCGGCCCCGACGCTTTGACCGGGAGTCTGATCAATGGGTTGACCAGGAACCGTCGTTTGTGTCGGTCATTTGCTGGAGGACGTTGGCCGAGAACGTGGTGGCCAGCGTGGCCAAAGGTGATCCGGTGATCGTCAGTGGCCGATTGCGGGTTCGTGAATGGCAAAACGGGGACCGGCAGGGCATTGATGTTGAAGTGGAGGCGGTCTCCGTGGGCCACGATCTGTGCCGCGGCGCTTCCCGATTTACCCGGTCGCGGGCTCGACCGGCCCTCGGGTCGGCCGATGAAGCCGGAGCAGATGCCGAATCGAACTCCGATCAGGTTGGTCCACCGAACAAGGCTGCCTGATCTGTAGTCGCGTGGCCAACTAGGCTCCAGGTTCGTGAGCGAGTTCATCTACACACTGAAGAAGGCGCGCAGAGCGCATGGGGACAAACTCGTCCTGGACGATGTGACGTTGGCTTTCCTCCCGGGAGCGAAGATCGGTGTCCTGGGTCCGAACGGGGCGGGAAAGTCCAGCTTGCTGCGAATAATGGCCGGCATGGACGAGCCGTCCAATGGGGAGGCGATTCTCGCTCCGGGGGCCACGGTGGGCATTCTCGAACAGGAACCACAGCTCGACGAGTCCAAGACGGTGTTGGGCAATGTGGAGGACGGCGTAGCCGAGACCAAAGCGATGCTGGCCCGGTACAACGAGATTTCCGAGCAATTGGCGGATCCGGAAGCTGACTACGACAAGTTGCTGGCCGACATGGGCGCACTGCAGGAGCAACTTGATCACCGCAGTGCGTGGGACCTCGATGCCCAGTTGGAGCAGGCCATGGAGGCTCTGCGCTGCCCCAGTGCGGATTCCGATGTGTCGGCGCTGTCCGGGGGAGAGAAGAGGCGGGTGGCCCTGTGTCGCCTGTTGCTGTCACAGCCGGACCTGCTGCTGTTGGACGAGCCAACCAACCATCTGGACGCCGAAAGTGTGCTCTGGCTTGAGCAACACCTGGAGAAGTACCCGGGGACGATCGTGGCCATCACTCACGATCGGTACTTCCTGGAAAACGTGGCCGAATGGATTCTCGAACTCGACCGGGGTCGGGCCTATCCGTATCAGGGCAACTATTCGACCTACCTGGACGCCAAAGCGGCGCGGATGAAGGTCGAAGGGCAGAAGGACGCCAAGTTGCGCAGGCGATTGACCGACGAGTTGGAGTGGGTCCGATCGAGCCCGAGAGCCCGACAGGCGAAGAGTAAGGCCCGGCTTGATCGGTACGAGGAAATGGCCGCCGAGGCCGAGAGGGCAAAACGATTGGATTTCGAGGAGATCCAGATTCCGGCGGGTCCGCGTTTGGGGAATTTGGTCATCGAAGCCCGGGGTCTGACCAAGGGATTCGGCGAGCGGGTGCTGTTCGACGACGTTTCATTCAGCCTGCCCCGCAATGGCATCGTTGGCGTGATCGGACCGAATGGCGTCGGCAAGACCACGCTGTTTCGGATGATCGTGGGGGAAGAAAAGCCTGATTCCGGTGAGATCAAAGTGGGCGAAACGGTGCAGTTGTCGTACGTGGACCAGGGCCGATCGGGCATCGATCCGAAAAAGACCCTGTGGGAAGTTGTTTCGGATGGCCTGGACTTCATCAACGTTGGTCGGGTCGAGATGCCCAGTCGGGCGTACGTTTCGGCCTTCGGCTTCAAGGGGCCGGACCAGCAGAAGCCTGCCGGGGTGTTGTCCGGGGGTGAACGGAACCGATTGAATCTGGCTCTGACCCTCAAGCAGGGCGGCAATGTCCTGCTGTTGGACGAGCCGACCAACGATCTGGACGTGGAAACTTTGGGCAGCTTGGAGAATGCGCTGCTGGACTTTCCGGGGTGCGCAGTGATCACTTCACACGATCGTTGGTTCCTGGACCGCGTCGCGAGTCACATCCTGGCCTGGGAGGGCGACTCCCAGTGGTTCTGGTTCGAGGGGAACTTCGCGGCCTACGAGGAGAACAAAGTGGCCAGACTGGGGCCGGAGGCCGCCCGCCCGAAGCGGGCGACCTATCGCAAGCTGACGCGGGGCTGACGCGGGGGCAACTCAAGGCCGCAGTGGGCAACGACCTCAGCTGGTCCCGCCAGCGCCGGCGGGTGAAGAACCGGATGAGCCCGACGTGCCGGGGATGCTCGCTCGGGCCAGAACGGGGACCTTGATGCCGGCTTCATCAAAGGCGATCTTGAGGCGCTCCCTGATTGCCCGGCTGACCGACACTTGTTGGTTGGGGGCGGACTTGGCGGTGATGCGGATGAACATGGCGTCTCCCGCGACCGACTCGACGCCGGCGTAGGCGGGTCGCTCAAGCAACATCGAGTCATAGTGGGGATCGGCGTCCATATCGTCGGCCACCCGCTCGATGACTTCTCGGACGTGGGCGAGGTTCTCGCTGTAGGCCACCGGGACGTCGACAATGGAAACCGTCCAGCCTTTTGAGCGGTTCGCGACCCGAAGGATCTCGCCATTTCGCACGTACCAGACAACGCCGGACGTGTCACGCAACTGGGTAACTCGCAAGGTGACGTTCTCGACCGTGCCCACAGCCGGCCCCAGATCCACGATGTCACCCACGCCGTACTGGTCTTCGAGAATCACCGAGATTCCCGACACGTAATCCTTGATCAGATTTTGGGCACCGAAGGCGATCGCGGCGCCGATGATCCCGGCACTGGCGA
>JAUYKX010000155.1 GCA_030699055.1 Candidatus Nanopelagicales bacterium | reverse complement strand
TCACCCAGCGGGATTCCGGCGAACAACCGGCGCATGTCACCGATGTGGGCGACGGGAACCCCGACCTTGCCGACCTCGCCACGGGCGAGCGGGGAATCCGGGTCGTAGCCGGTTTGGGTCGGCAGATCGAATGCAACGGAGAGGCCGGTTTGGCCTTTGGTCAGATTTCGGCGGTACAACTCGTTCGAGGCCTCGGGCGACGAATGACCCGCGTAGGTCCTCATCAGCCAGGGGCGATCCCGGTCAGCCATGGTTGTAGAACCCCTGGCCGCTCTTACGACCAAGGTCCCCGGCAGCGACCATCCGCCGCAGCAGTTCCGGTGGGCTCCAAGCCTCGTCCTGGGTGTCCAGGTAGACGTTGTTCGCCGCATTCATCATCACGTCCAGCCCCACCATGTCGCCGGTCTCCAACGGGCCCATGGGATGACCGAAAGCCAGCCGACAAGCCGTGTCCAGATCGGTCGGCGAGATCACTCCCGATTCGACAAGCCGGACGGCCTCCAGACAGAAAACGGTCGTCAGGCGGGTGGTGACGAAACCGGCAATATCCCGGTTGACGACCACCACGGTCTTGCCGACCCCACCGGCGAAGTCACTGGCTCGGGCAAGGGACTCGTCCGAGGTCTTGTAACCCCGCACCACTTCACACAGCTTCATCAGCGGCACCGGTGAAAAGAAATGAGTGCCCACCACAGACTCCGGCCTTGAGGTGACCGCCGCAATTGTCGTGATCGGTATTGCCGACGTGTTCGAGGCCAGCACCGCATCGGGCTTGGCGATCCGATCGAGAGCCCGGAATACCTCGGACTTCACCTCCAGCTTCTCGAACACCGCCTCGACGATGATGTCGGCGTCGCCTGCGGCTTCAAGCTCAGTCGTCGTCCGGATTCGACCCAACGCCGCGTCGGCGTCCGCCAATCCCTTCGACTCCAACTTCCGCAGGGACTTCTCGATCCCCTGAAGCCCCCGATCAAGCGCTCCGGTCGTCACATCCCGCAGCACCACGTCATATCCGGCACCCGCGGCAACCTGCGCGATACCCGAACCCATCAGTCCAGCCCCGATTACGGCAACGATTTCACCCATGACGGGCACTTTAGAACGTGGCCCGCAACCTCCCATGAAGGCGGTAGGCAGCAAGTAGACACAGAACCTCGGACCGTGACATCCTGACCTCAGTCGATCTCGACCCGTTGAATGATCGCCCCGAGCGCCTGCAGGTCGGGAACGAACCGCTCGTAGCCCCGATCGATGTGAGACACGTCGTAGACGCGAGTCAAACCATCGGCAACCAAACCAGCGAGCACCAGCCCGGCGCCCGCGCGCACGTCGGTCGCCTCAACCGGTGCGCCGGACAACCGCGGTACCCCCCGAACCAAGGCGTGATGGCCGTCGGTCTGGACCTGAGCACCCAGGCGACGCAGTTCCTGGACGAAACGGAAACGCCCGTCGAAAAGGTTCTCCGTAACCATCGCCGCCCCCTCGGCGATCGCGTTGAGGGCGATGAACTGCGGCTGCAGATCGGTCGGGAACCCCGGATACGGCAGGGTGACCACATCAACCGCGTGAGGGCGGCCTTCCATCGACACCTCGAAGCCATCAAAGGTCAATTCCACTCGGGCGCCAGCAGTCACCAACTTGTCCAGAGCCATCTCCAGATGACCCGGAACCGCTTCCCGGACCCGAACCTCCCCCTGAGTCATCACCGCCGCCACCGCCCATGTGCCGGCCACAATGCGGTCACTTACCGTCGCGTGCTCGACCGGGTGCATCCGCTCGACCCCGGTCACCTCGAGGGTGGCCGAGCCGATGCCGTCAATGACGGCCCCCATCCCGACCAGCATTCGACAAAGATCTTGGATCTCGGGCTCGCGCGGCGCGTTGTCGATGACTGTCGTCCCCTTGGCCAGCACGGCAGCCATCAGGATGTTTTCCGTCGCCCCGACGCTGGGAAAATCCAGCCAGATCGACGCCCCCCTCATGGCATCGGAGGTTCGGGCCAGCAGGTAACCGTGTTCGGCCCGCACGTCCACCCCGAGTCGCTCCAGCCCAGCCACGTGCAGATCGACCCCCCTGGACCCGATCGCGTCACCGCCGGGAAGGGCGACTTCTGCCTGCCCACATCGGGCCACCAGTGGGCCCAGTACGCAGATTGATGCCCGCATCCGTCGGACCAGGTCATAGTCCGCCTGGTGGCGCAGCTTCTCGGGGACGTCGATTTCAACGACTGATCCACCTTCCTCTTGGGTCACTTCGCAACCCAGCCTCCGCAACAGTTCCGCCATGACCCGAACATCGAGGATGTCGGGAACCCGTCGGAGGGTGGTCTTCCCAGGGGCCAGGAGAGCGGCCGCCATCAACTTCAGCGCGCTGTTCTTTGCTCCCCCGACGGTCACGTCACCGACCAGTCGAGTCCCACCGACCACCTCGAACGCATCCACGACGCCGAGAATACGTGGCGGCAACCGAGATGCCCGGGACGCTGGCGATAGCGTTTGCCCGTGGTCAGACTGAATCGGATCTACACCCGCACGGGAGACAAAGGCACCACGGCACTTGGCGATCTCAGCCGGACCGCCAAGACCGACAGTCGTCTCGGTGCCTATGCGGCCGTGGACGAGACCAACACGGCGATCGGCGTGGCGCTCGCCCTCGGGGATATCGACCCGGAGGCCAGGGCGACCCTTGCTCGACTTCAACAGGAGCTATTCGACGTTGGCGCGGATCTGTGTACGCCCGTCGACCTGGACCCCGCTCGTCGGTCACCGCGACGCGTGGTCGCCAGGGTGGGGGAAGTCATGGTGTCGGCATTGGAAGCCGATTGCGATCGCTTCAACGCCGATCTGCCGAAGCTCAGGTCATTTGTCCTTCCGGGGGGATCCCCAGGTGCCGCGCTGTTGCATGCGGCTCGGACAACAGCTCGGCGGGCGGAACGCGCGACCTGGTCCGCGATCGCCGAGCACGGAGACGCCGTGAGCGACGGAACAGCCCGTTACCTCAACCGGCTGTCGGACCTGCTGTTCATCCTGGCCCGGCGGGCCAATGCCCAGAGTGGTCACGGAGACGTGCTGTGGGAGCCCCGGACCTGACCAGGGCCACAACCGGCGCCGTGCGGCCTATCGCTCCGCCGCGATCTTCAGCCGAATCTCCGCCCGCTTCTCGGCCGCATCTCGTCCGGGTCCGGGCTCGCTTGCTCGGGCCTCTTCCAGCAAAGCCTTGGCCCGCTCAACGTCAATCTCTCCCGCCAGTTCCGCCGACTGGGCCATGATGATCACTTCGCCCGCGTCAACCAGGGCGAACCCGGTGTGAACGGCGGCCACAATTTCCACACCGTCCGGCTGGCGAATCAGAACCGGTCCGTTCTCCAGGATGCCCAACAGCGGCGAATGACCCGGCATGATTCCGATCGATCCGTCGATCGTCACCAGCGTCACCAGGATCGCCTCGCCACGCCAGACCGACCGGTCCGTCGCGACCAGGCGTACCCGGAGCGGATCAGCCATGTTGGCCCGCCAACTCCTTGGCCTTGCGCTCGAGATCCTCCACCCCGCCGCACATGAAGAATGCCTGTTCCGGCAGATGGTCGTACTTGCCGTCGCACAAATCGCGGAAAGCACTGACAGTCTCCGTGACCGGGACGAACGCGCCGGGCTGCCCGGTGAAGGCCTCGGCGACGAACATGTTCTGGCTCAGGAACCGCTCGATGCGCCGAGCCCTGCCGACGATCACCCGATCCTCTTCGGACAACTCGTCAATACCCAGGATCGCGATGATGTTTTCCAGATCCTTGTAACGCTGCAGGATTTCCTTCACCCGGGTCGCCACGTCGTAGTGCTCCTGACCGACGTATTGGGCGTCAAGAATCCGGGAACTGGAATCCAGCGGGTCTACCGCCGGATAGATGCCCTTTTCCGAAATCGGCCGGGACAGCACGGTCGTCGCGTCGAGGAACGCAAATGTGGTGGCCGGGGCGGGGTCCGTCAGGTCATCGGCCGGCACGTAGATGGCCTGGAGTGAAGTGATCGAGTGACCCTTGGTCGACGTGATCCGCTCCTGCAGCTCGCCCATCTCCACGGCCAGTGTCGGCTGGTAACCGACTGCGGAAGGCATCCGTCCCAACAGTGTGGAGACCTCGGACCCGGCCTGGGTGAAGCGGAAGATGTTGTCGACGAACAACAGCACGTCCTGCTTCTGCACGTCACGGAAGTACTCCGCCATGGTCAACGCTGAAAGCGCAACCCGGAACCGGGTGCCGGGCGGCTCGTCCATCTGTCCGAAGACCAGCGACGTCTTGTTGATCACACCCGACTCGGTCATCTCGAGGAACAAGTCCGTTCCCTCGCGCGTGCGCTCCCCAACGCCGGCGAACACGGAGACACCACCGAAATTCTCCGACACACGGTAGATCATTTCCTGGATCAGGACGGTCTTTCCGACGCCCGCACCGCCGAACAGGCCGATCTTTCCGCCCTTGACGTATGGGGTCAGCAGGTCAATGACCTTGATGCCGGTTTCGAAGACCTCGGTCTTCGCCTCCAGCTGATCGAACGGCGGGGCGCTGCGGTGAATTGGCCAACGCTCGGTGACGTCGAGCGTCGTGATATCGGCGTCCAAGCAGTCCCCCAACGTATTCCAGATGTGGCCCTTGGTGACGTCGCCGACCGGCACCGATATGGCCGAACCGGTATCCGCCACCTCGGCGCCGCGAACCAAACCATCCGTCGGCTGCATCGAAACCGTACGAACCATGTTGTCGCCGATGTGTTGCTCCACCTCGAGCGTCAGCAACCGGCTCGACGCCTGGCCTTCGGC
>JAUYKX010000154.1 GCA_030699055.1 Candidatus Nanopelagicales bacterium | reverse complement strand
TTCGACAACGGCGGCTGGCCTGGGCAAGTTGCTGCGAGGCCGCGGCGAGAACACCGACGGCCTGATCGTTCGTACGGTAATCCCCGTTTCGACACGCGCCGAGGACCAGCACTACACCTACGGCAACATGATCGGGGCGATGGTGGCCGAACTCCCCGTGGGCGAGAGAGACCCGTGGAAACGACTCGAAATGGTCCAGAAATGCACGCGCAAGGCCAAACAGGCCAAGCAGCCGGCTGGCGTGGACTTTGTCGCTCAGGCTGGCGAATTCCTGCCAGCCTCGCTAATCGCCATCGCCGGCCGAGTCGCCGCGATGCAGCCCATGTACAGCCTGGTGGTGACCAACGTGCCCGGTCCGAGAGAACCGCTGTATTTCGTGGGCGGCAAGTTGGAGGACGCCTACTTCTTCGGGCCCAACCTGGTCGAACGCACCGACCTGGCCGTGGCCGTGCTGTCCTACAACGGGGAGTTGAACTTCGGGCTGACCGCCGACAGGTACCGGGTACCCGATATTGCGGTCATGGCTTCGGGCATCGCCGAAGCGCTCGCCGAGTTGTCGGCGAGGTGAACCCGTGCATTGTCCGCGCTACGCTGAAGCCATGAAGATCATTGCGCTCACGTCGAAGAATCCATCACGTCTGATCGCGACCGGGATTCTGGGTGCCGGCCTAACGGCTGCCTTGACTCTGACCAGTTGCTCGGGATCCAGTCCCTCGACGCCGACCGCATCACCGACGACACCCGCCGCGTCCTCGCCTTCAACGCCGGTACCCCCGGCGGGCAACGGGGTTCCGAGCCCGCCGGCAGGTGCCACGCAACTGACCTCTCGCGCGGGCAAGGCCGGTGGAACGTTCGCTCGTTACCAGATCGGCGAATCAGCCGCAGGAGTTGTCTCCTATTACGAAAACGCCCTCAAGGCCTCGGGATTCGCCATCACCAACTCCGGCGGAGGTGGCGGAGGTTGGGGCCAGTACGGCGGATCCGGAGCGGGGGTCGAGGCGAACAAGGCCGGCACGTTCATCGCCGTGGAGGCTGGCGGATCCCAGCAGGGACCGACCTATTTCGAGGTGTGCGTCGGTGCGAGCGCCGCTCAGGTGAGCGACTGCCGGAACGGCGACCAGGGAGACTGATCCCAAAATACCGGATTGGGCCTCTCCCCGGCACGGATTCGTGACTAACATCGATCTTGGCGGTTGATTCACCACGAGTTTATTGGGGGCATGGCGATGTTTACCGATCGAGATCAGGCGGGGAAGCGTCTCGCCGCGGCCCTGGCCGAGTTGGAGATCAAGGACGCGGTCGTGCTGGCTCTCCCCCGGGGTGGCGCGCCTGTGGCCCATCACGTCGCCACCCGACTGGGCGCCCCACTTGATGTGTTGATCGTGCGAAAACTGGGAGTTCCCCGGCACCCCGAGTACGCCTTCGGCGCCCTTGGCGAGGGCGGGGTAACGGTCATCGACACCGATGTGGTGCGCGCGGTTCACCTGAGCGAATCCGAGGTGACAAACGTCGTGGCGGCCGAGACCGCGGAAATCGGCCGACGGGTATCGCGGTACCGCGGTGGTCTTCCGTTGACGCCGATCGCCGGTCGCACTGCCCTCATCATTGATGACGGTCTGGCCACCGGATCCACCATGGCCGCCGCCGTCAAGGTCGTCAGACAACTCGGGGCCGCGACGATCATCGTCGGCGTGCCTGTCGGATCGCCCGATGCGGTTAACCGCATCGGCTCGATGGTCGAGTCCATCGTGTACCTGTCCGCGCCGGCATCGTTCCGCGCCGTCGGCCAGTTCTACCGCGACTTCGGTCAGCTGTCGGACCAGGACGTCATCGACGTTCTCAACCTGCACCGATCAGACAAACCATCGCCGAGCGGGTCCGCGATCGCCGGTGCGTCGGCGGGCGTTGGCAGGCCCGGCGTCTGTGGCGCTGCGGGAACCGATGTGGACGTCGAGGTGGTGATTCCAGTCGACGGCGCGCAGCTCGGCGGTCACCTCGTGATTCCGTCAGCCGCCACTGGCGTGGTCGTGTTCGCCCATGGCAGCGGAAGTGGACGCTTCAGCCCGCGTAACCAATACGTTGCCCGGAGCCTCAACCAAGCTGGGCTGGGGACGCTTCTGTTCGACCTGCTGACCGATGTCGAATCCCGAGACCGGGCGAACGTCTTCGACATCCCGCTGCTGGCGAGCCGGCTGGTCGGGGCGACACGGTGGCTGCGAGGTCAACCGGACACGGCCGCCTGTCCGGTCGGGTACTTCGGGGCCAGCACCGGCGCCGGTGCGGCCCTGGTGGCCGCGGCGATGATTTCCGACGACGTTGGTTCCGTTGTTTCCCGAGGGGGTCGGCCGGATCTGGCGGGAGCCGATCTTCCTTTGGTGAAGGCCCCCACGCTCTTGATCGTCGGTGATCGCGACCACCAGGTGATCGAGCTGAACCGTGCAGCCCAACGTCGACTCGTATGCCCCAGCCGACTCGTCCTGGTGCCCGGCGCGACGCACCTGTTCGAGGAACCTGACACTTTGGAACAGGCGGCCCAACTAGCGCGTGACCATTTCGTGAGGACGTTGCACCCCATGCCACCCGACTGACTCCGTTCGGCCTTATGGCCACATGACCGGTACCAGCCAAATCGTCATGGTCGCGACGATCACAGTCAGCGGCAGACCCAACCGGGAATAGTCCCCGAAGCGGTACCCGCCCGGGCCATAAACCATCGTGTTGGTCTGGTAGCCGATCGGGGTGAGAAACGAGGCCGACGCACAGAGAGCGATCGCGACCGCGACGCCAACCGGGTTGAGTCCGGTCTGCGCCGCAATCGTCAGCCCAATTGGGAACATGAGCATTGCCGCCGCGTTGTTCGTAATCATTTCGGTTAGCACGATGGTCGCTAGCACCAGACCCAGCAAAGCACCGCGTTCACCGAGCCCGCCGGTGGCCGAAACCAGGCCGGAGGCGATGACTTCTGCCAGTCCGGTCGTTTCCATCGCCGCCGCCAGCCCGAATGCCGCGGCGATGATCACTATGACCTCGAGGTCTACGGCCCTCATCGCCTCGTTCGAACTCAGCACGCGGGTCAATACCAACAACACCGCACCGATCAGCGCACCGACCAGGATCGGAACCACCCCGAGCGCGGCCAGAAAAACAATCAAGCCGAGCAGAACCGGCGGGATCCAGGCTCGCGATGTGGCGACGAGCGGTGCGGCGTCGTCCACCGGCGAGATGAGCAGAAAGTCCTCGCGGTCACTCCAGCGCTCTTTGAAGCCCGGATCCGACACCAAGACCAGGGTGTCTCCGACCCGAAGGGGAACCCGACCCAGTTGGGCGTGAACGAGTTCACCATCGCGATGAATCGCGACGACCGCCGACTGGTAAGTCGCCCGGAAACCAGCCTCCCGAAGCGTTCGGCCCACCAACGGGGACCTGGTTCCGATCACGGCCTCGTAGTAGCGAACGGCGGGGTCATCGAGGCTCGTCACGTGCTCCAGTTCCGCCGACTTCAGGCCACGACGCTCCTGTAGATCGAGCACCTTGTTCACCTGTCCGGCGAATCGGAGTCGGTCACCGCCTCGCAACTGGGTGTCGGGATTGACCGGAGCGATCACCGGCCCTGATGTGCGGTGCACCGACACCAGGAACACTCCGGCCAGGTCGCGCAAACCCGCATCCTCGACCGTCTTGTGGTCAATCGGACCCCCGCTGACCACAATCATCTCGACGTAGAAGTGCCGGGCCTCGGCAGTCAACTCGTCCTTGACCGAGCGGCGCGCCGGCAGCACTCGCGGTGCCAGCAACACGACCGCGATCAGGCCGACCACGGCCACCGGTAGCCCGACTTTGCCGATCTCGAAAAACCCCAGTTCGCCGATGCCGGACTCGACCATCAGACCGTTGACCACCAGGTTGGTGGACGTCCCGATCAGCGTCAGCATCCCTCCCAGGACCGTGATGAAGGACACCGGCATCAGTAACTTCGACACTGACAGTCGGCGTCGATCGGCCCACGCCTGCAACTGGGGGATCAGCATCGCCATGATCGGCGTGTTGTTCAGAAACGCGGATGCCCCCGCGACCGGCACAGCCAGACGCGCAAGAGGACGTCGCACCTTACGAGTCTCAGCGACGTTTTCGACCGC
>JAUYKX010000153.1 GCA_030699055.1 Candidatus Nanopelagicales bacterium | reverse complement strand
GGCCAGTCCCTGTCCGTCCGCCTGGTGCTGCGGGCAGCCGGTCGCAATATCATTACGACTAACTCGACAGGCTGCCTGGAGGTTTTTAGCTCCAACTATCCCCGTTCGGCCTGGCAGGTTCCCTGGATTCATTCGCTGTTCGGCAACGCGGCCTCCGTGGCCTCCGGCGTGGCAGCAGCCCTCAAGGCCCAAGGTCGGGAGGACATCAGAGTCGTGGCCCAGGGCGGCGACGGCGGCACGATCGACATTGGCATGGGTTCGCTGTCGGGCATGTTCGACCGCAATGACGACGTGCTGTTCATCTGCTACGACAACGAGGCCTACATGAACACCGGTGTGCAGCGCTCAGCCGCCACACCACCCGCCGCCCGCACCAACACCACCCAGGCGGTCGGACCGCACCCGGGCAACGAATTCGGCCAGGGAAAGCACATGCCGAGCATCGCCATGGCCCACGGGATTCCGTATGTCGCCACGGCAACGGTCGATGACCTGTGGGATCTGGAGGCCAAGGTCCGCACCGCCATGAGCATGCGCGGCGCGCGGTACCTGCAGATCCTGGTTCCTTGTCCGTTGGGCTGGGGTTCCGAGAGTCGGGAAACGATCCTCATGGCCCGGCTCGCCGTGGAATCGGGCCTGTACCCCGTGTTCGAGGCCCGCGACGGAGAGGTCGTGTCGGTGACCCCGATTCGACGGAAAGTACCGGTCACCGACTACTTCCGCCGCCAACGGCGGTACGCGCATCTGTTTTCCGATCCACCGGAAACCGACGTGATCGAGAAGCTGCAGGCCATCGCCGATCGGAATATCACTCGCTTCGGATTGCTTCCTGATGAAGACGAGCCCGCTCTGGAGGCCCCCGGTCCGGACGCGACAGGTTCGCACGAGGCGGGAGGCCGCTGATGGACAAGCCATTCGCGATCACTCTCGAGGTCGGCTCCAGCCTGGCGAACAAGACCGGTTCCTGGCGCAACGAGCGACCCGTGTACCAGGACAGCCTGCCGCCCTGCAACGACGCGTGCCCGGCCGGGGAGAACATCCAGCAGTGGCTGTACGCCGCCGAGGAGGGCGATTACCGCCGCGCCTGGGCGAAAATCATGGAGGAGAACCCGTTTCCCGCCGTCATGGGTCGGGTCTGCTACCACCCCTGCCAAACAGCATGCAATCGCGCCCAACTCGATCAGCCCGTGGGTATCAATTCGGTGGAACATTTCCTGGGGGATATCGCCCTGCGCGAGGGATGGCCCGCACCCGTCGGCCCGGGGGCGACCGGCGACGGGGCCGTTACCGAGTCAAACCAGCGGGTGTTGGTGATCGGGGCCGGCCCGGCTGGCCTGTCGGCCGCGTACCACCTGCGCCGTTTGGGCCACGAGGTCGTCATCCGCGACGCCGGCCCCCGCCCCGGCGGCATGATGCGGTTCGGCATCCCCACCTACCGACTACCCCGCGACATCCTCGACGCCGAGGTGAAACGCATCGTGGACATGGGCGTGACCATCGAACTCGACAGCCATGTCGACGACGTGTTGATCGCCAAGGATGAGGGCTCGTTTGATGCGGTGTTTCTGGCCGTCGGCGCGCAGATCGGCAAACGCGCCTACATACCGGCGGGGGACTCGGCGCACATCATCGACGCGGTGTCCGTGCTCCGCGGCATGGAGGGCGACGAAAAGCCGCTGCTGGGTCGCCGCGTGGCCGTGTACGGCGGGGGCAACACGGCGATGGATGTCGCCCGGACCGCCAAGCGTCTGGGGGCGGAAGAGGCGATCGTCGTCTACCGGCGCAACCGGGACCGCATGCCCGCTCAGGACGCCGAGGTCGAGGAAGCACTGGAGGAAGGCGTTCTACTGCGCTGGCTGTCGACGATCAAGCACGTCGACGCCGACCACCTGACGGTCGAGAAGATGGAGTTGGACGACCAGGGCTACCCGCAGCCCACGGGTGAGTACGAGGATCTGGCGGCCGACTCGCTGGTGCTGGCACTCGGCCAGGAAGTCGACCTGTCGTTGCTGGACGGGGTGCCCGGCATGGGGATCCGCGACGGGGTGGTCCAGGTCGACCGGAACATGATGACCGGTTCCCCCGGCATCTTCGCCGGCGGCGACATGGTGCCGAGTGACCGAACGGTCACCGTCGCCATCGGACACGGAAAGCTTGCCGCCCGCAACATCGACGGGTGGCTGCGCGGTGAGCCCTACGTGCATCCATCCCGACCCGAGTTGGCGACTTTCGATCGACTCAACACCTGGTATTACTCGGATGCACCGCGCCAGGTGCGGGCGATGCTCGACCTGGCCCGACGGGTCAGCACATTCGACGAGGTGAAAATCGGCCTCGACGAGTCCAACGCCCTGTTCGAAGCTCGCCGCTGCCTTTCGTGCGGCAACTGCTTCAACTGCGACAACTGCTACGGAGTGTGCCCGGACAACTCGGTGATCAAGTTCCCGGCGGGGTCGGGAGCCGGTGACATCGGTCGCGACTACGCCTTTAACCTCGACTACTGCAAGGGCTGCGGCATGTGTGTCAACGAGTGCCCGTCGGGGGCGATTGTGCTGGTTCAGGAGGAGTCCTGACCGGCTCGCTCGACTCGCCGATCCTGGGGATCAACTTCCCGACCACCGCGCCGACGACCGCCGCCGGGAGCATGGCCACTCCCCCGAATACCACCCCGACCACCAGAGCCAGCACGAACACGGCAATCCAGGGCGGCTTGGCGAGAAACAGCGTGGTCGCGAGCAAACCGGCAATCCCGGGAGCCTGCGCGGATCCGGTCGTCAACAGCCCGGCGATCGCTCCAACCCCCGCTCCAGCGAACATCACGGGAAAATACGGCCCGCCCCGAAACCCACTCCCCTGGCTGACCACGTAGCAAAGCAGTTTGACCACCACGGTCAGCGCGATCAGGCTTACAGACTCGAGCGCGACCATCGGCCCGATCAACTGCTCACCGCTGGTCAACACGAGATCCACCGGCTTGCCGGTCAAGGCCTGATAGCCCAACGCCAGAGCCCCGACCACCAATCCGCCCAGAGCCAGCTGCCACCAGATTGGGCGATCACCTCCCCGCAACCGCAACATCGCGATAGCTCCCGCCCGCGCTCCCGCGATCAACAGCACCGCCACGACAGCCGCGACGACGGCGGGCAACAGGTCAAGCGGATCGAACGAGTACCCGGCGGAGAAATCGAGGTGCCCGGTACGCAGAGGGTCGACGGCCAGGGCCGCCAGGGCCGCCAACGAACCCAGGCCCGAGGCTCGGGTGATCGCACGCGCATCGCCACCTCGCGCGAAGATCACGCCCACCACCGACCCGGTCGCCACCAGCGCCATCTCCGGTCCCAGAACCAGTCCACCGGCCAGCGAGGCCAGAATGTTGAGCACCACCCACGGGAACTGCCCCGGCCGAACCGGATCGCGCGAGAATCCGAACAACGGATTGTGACCGTCGGCGCCCCGCGACCGGGACCACGCCACCACCAAACCGGCCAGCGCGGGCAAGCTCAGCAGGTACCACCACGGCACCTCGCCGCCGAAGGTATTGCTCGGCAGTTCCGTCCACAACAGGTCGACCAGCCAGCGGATGATCCGGAACAACCCGTATCCGGCCCCCAATGCGACCACGACGATCGCCACCGACCGCATCGCGATCCCCGCTCGTGTCGACACGGGTCGCATCGTTCCATGCGGACCATCCCCGGCGCCCGCCGTGAGATCACACACGGTGAGCAACGGTGCTCTACCCGGCGGGTGACGCCGACCGGCACTATCCTTTCCGCTGCGATCTTGACCATGAGGAGCCCCGGATGAGCGCCACCACTACCGAACCACCCGCCGCCACCACCGGCAAACCGCCCAAGTGGCGGGTAACAAAACGGCAGTGGATCTATGTCGTGTTGGTCGCCATCGGCGTGGTCCTCGTCATGGTCAGTTACGAGTTGTTCAATACGCCGCCCGCCCCCGACCGTTGGCCGAACTTCTACGCGTGGGACCCGGCGACCGGCGAACTGGTCCAGCCGCTCACCGGCCAGGACCCGTACCAAACCTTCATCCTGC
>JAUYKX010000151.1 GCA_030699055.1 Candidatus Nanopelagicales bacterium | reverse complement strand
GTGTATCAGGTCGACGGGGTGGTCCACTACTGCGTAGCCAATATGCCCGGGGCCGTCGCCAGGACATCGACCTTCGCCCTGACCAATGCGACCGCCCCTTTCGTCCGCAAAGTGGCCAACCTGGGGGTTCAGCAGGCGCTGCGGGACGATCAGCACCTGGCAGGGGGTCTCAATGTTTGCGAAGGCAAACTCACGCATCCCGCTTTGCATCACTTGGGTCCGACCACTGACGTGGCGGAAGTTCTGAATTTGTGGTGAGACCCGGGGCTGCCGGAGGTCAGGAGAAGGACAGTAGGTCGGGCGAGGTTACAGTGCCGGACACCGCACGGTCTGGAACCCGCACGGTCCGGACATCTGTTCCGACTTCCCGGTTGGGGGATTTGGCATGTATTCGTCTCGCCGCTCGCGATCGTGGCTCGGCGGGGCAGGCGCGGGACTGGTGCTGGTCGCGGCCACCTCCTTCGGCGTGTCGGCTGCGACCGGCGAGATGCCCGCCGGGCCGGTAGAGGTTCCGATCGAGGCACCTGGCGGGACACCGGCTGACGTGCCGGTCCCGGTCGAGGTTTCGTATCAGTCCGGGGCATCCAAGACAGCCGTGGCGGCAGCCGTCAAGGAACCACTCCGGGCAAGTGCCCTCGGGCCCTCGGCCCGGTACATCGTGTTCGATCCGGCAACCGGACTCGATCTGGCGAGTCGCGGTGCAACCACTCCGGTCACCCCGGCATCGACCACCAAGATCTTGACGGCAGTGGCGGCGCTGCGCGCGTTCGGACCTGACGGGCGGATCGCGACGACGGTGACTCAGCCGGAGCCCGGTTCTCTGGTGCTGGTCGGCCGCGGCGATCCGCTGCTTCGAGTGGACGGGGCCGCCGGCGACGGCGCGACTCTCGGCGATCTGGCCGCTCGGACCGTTGCGGAGCTGCGCGCACAGCATCCCGCTGGAACTCCGGAGGTCCGGCTGTCGTACGACGACTCGCTGTTCGTCGGTCCCACCCGGTCACCGACCTGGGAGGGCAGCTACACCAGTGCGTCGACCGCGCTGGTGCCGCCGATCACGGCCCTGATGGCCAATCGGGGGTTCATCGGGGGGGATGTCGACCCGGTACCCGCCGTCGAGAGTGCCCGCGCGTTCGCCGCCAAACTGCGGACAGCCGGCATCAAGGTCAAGTCGAAGATCACTCGGGTCTCCGGGATCGATTCGGCCGCGCCGGCAGTTCCCGGGGAAGTCGAACCCGCACCCATTCGGGCGGCTCCTGTGGCCCAGGTGTTCTCACCCCCGATGGACGAGATCGTTGGCCAGATGTTGCGGACGTCGGACAACGTGACCGCCGAGATGCTCGGTCACCTGGCGGGTGGCGCTTTGGGTCACACCTACAGTTTCGCCGGCGGGGCGGCGGCGACCCGGCAGGTACTGGAAACCTTCGGCGTCCCCACTGCCGGCTTGGTCCTTGAGGACGCATCCGGACTCAGTCGCGCGAATCTGATTCCGCCGGAGACCCTGGCCAGGACGCTGTCTGTGGCCTTGACGGAGGAGCGGGTGCAGCTGTGGCCGCTGATGTCCGGTTTGCCCGTCGCCGGATTCGACGGGACCCTGGCCGACCGGTTTTCGACGACCTCGACCAGGGGCGGGCGGGGTTACGTGCGGGCAAAAACCGGGACCTTGACCGGAGTCTCAGCTCTGGCTGGGACCGTGGTCACCCGGGATGGAATCACTCTGGCGTTCGCTTTTCTGGCCGGACAAGTACGGGACACGACAGCGGCTGCCGCCGCCTGGGACCGAGTGGCGGCCGCCCTGGCGGGATGCGACTGCTCGTTGACCTCGACCGGAGGATCCTGATGCCGGCGGATGTCGTGGACTGGGAGGTCGCTCGCGCGGTGGGTATCCGGGTTTCGCCGAAGGGTCCCGTGGTGAGTCGGCAAAGGGCGGATGAGGTTGTCGCCAGTTTGCGCGAACACGCGGTGGCAGCGGTTCTGCCGGTCGAGGAATGCACTGGGCTGAGCGCGCCGGCCGATGCGCCACCGGCGATGGTCGTTGACCGGGCCGGTTGGGTCACCTCCAATGTCGAGTCGTTCCGGTTCGTCCTGAGCCCGGTCCTGGATCGCGTGAGGCTCGGGGCCGACGAGCCGGGGTCTGTGGCTCGGGCCGGTTCCCGGCTGACAGCGATGCAGCTGGGGGTGGCCCTGGGGTGGATGTCCGGTCGGGTCCTGGGACAGTACGAGGCCCTGGTGCCGGCGGGCTCGCAACCTCGCCTCCTCCTGGTGGCTCCGAACATCCTGCGGGTCGCCGACGAGTTGGGGGTGGACGAACGAGATTTCCAGTTGTGGGTGTGTCTGCACGAACAGACTCATCGCACCCAGTTCACCGCGGTTCCCTGGCTGGCTGACCACTTCGCGACCGAGGTGCGATCACTCGTGGCCGCGACGGACGTTCCGGTCGCCGAGTACCTGGGGCGCCTGGGGGCCATCGTTCGGGCGTTGATGAAAGCGATGCGGGGCGTCGGCGGATCGACCGACGTGTTGAAGGCCGCCATGTCCACCGGGCAGCGGGAGACTTTCGACCGGCTGATGGTGTTTATGACCCTGCTCGAAGGCCATGCTGACGTGATCATGGACGAGGTTGGCCCGGAGGTTGTTCCGACCGTGGGCAAGATCAGGGAAGCCTTCGACCGACGCCGGGCTCATCCCGGCCCGGTCGACTCGGTCGCGCGCCGATTCCTGGGCCTGGACGCCAAGATGCGCCAGTACTCCGAAGGCGCGGTCTTCGTCCGGTCGGTGATGGACCGGGTGGGGATGTCAGGCCTCAACGAGGTTTGGCGCGGGCCGGCCAATCTGCCCACCCAGTCCGAGATCGATGATCCGGCGGCGTGGGTGCGTCGCGTCCACGGGTGAGGGGATGGGCGACACGCCGCTACACGAGGTGTCGCGGGCGATCGCCCGGGCCACGAGTGACCTTGGCGACCGTGATCTGGTTCTGATCGCTTGTTCGGGCGGCCCGGATTCGCTGGCGCTGGCCGCCGCATCGGCGCGGTTGGCCTCACGACCCGGACAGCCGAGTTTCGGGGCGGTCGTCGTCGATCATCAACTTCAGCCTGGATCGGGCTCGGTGGCCGAGCGCGCGGCCGAAACCTGTCGCTCGCTGGGGCTGGCCCCGGTGGAAGTCATCGCGGTGTCGGTCGTCAATCGCCCCGGAGGCGCGGGCCCGGAGGCCGCAGCCCGGGCGGCGCGACTTCGGGCACTCCGGGAGGCGGCCCGGGGGCATCGGGCCGCCTCCGTTTTGTTGGGGCACACCCTCGATGACCAGGCCGAAACCGTCCTGTTGGGACTGGCCCGTGGATCGGGTTCTCGCTCCTTGGCCGGAATGTCCCCGATTGACGGGTTGTGGCGAAGACCCGCTCTGGGGCTGCGCCGGGATGTATTGCGAGCCGCTTGCGCGGAGGCGGGAATTCGCCCCCATTGGGATCCGCACAATGCGGACCCCGCCTATGCCCGGAGCCGAGTGCGGACCGTGGTGTTGCCCACTCTGGAGGCCGAGCTGGGGCCGGGCATCGCGGAGGCACTTGCTCGCAGTGCCGACATGATGCGCGCTGACGCCGATGTGCTCGATCGACTCGCCGCCGACTGGCTGGAGAGCCACTTACCTGCTGTCTTGGGTTCCACAAGCGGTTCCGCGAACGATTTCGCGAATGATTCCACCGCCCGGTCAGTAGGTGATTGCCCCACCAGCGATCGCCCGGAGGGGGCGCCCCAGTTCGAGGTTCCCGTGCCGCAACTCTCGACACCACCGGCGGCGGTTCGCACTCGCATCCTGCGTCTGATCAGTATTGCCGCCGGTGCTCCGCCCGGGGCACTGACCCGGGACCACATCCTGCGCATTGATCAGCTGATTTCGGCGTGGCGGGGTCAGGGCGCTATCGCTCTGCCCGGCCAGGTGGTGGTTGAGCGTCTGGGCAATCGCCTCGCCTGGGGCAAGGAGTCGGGATCTGCCGGCCAGGAGTGCCGTCGGAAGTAGCGGCCACCCGCGTGGCATCCTTGGTCCATCCGTATCTCGTCGGTGGTTCCCCGATTGCCTGGGAAACCGCGACGACCGAGCCTCGAATGGATCAGCACCGGGACATGGATGTAGCTCAGGTGGAATCGGAACTCGATCGAGTCCTGTTGACGCCGGAGCAGATCCGCACTCGGGTTGCCGAACTGGCCGGGCAGGTCGATGCGGACTACGACGGGGCGCCGTTGTTGCTCGTCGGCGTGCTGCGCGGCGCCATGATGATCATGGCTGACCTGGCCCGCGCCCTGCAGTCGGATGTCGAAATCGACTGGATGGAGATCTCGTCCTACGGGGCGGGGACGGCTTCGTCGGGCGTAGTCAGAATCCTGAAGGATCTTGACACCGATATCGCCGGCCGACACGTGTTGGTCGTGGAAGATGTCCTCGATTCGGG
>JAUYKX010000150.1 GCA_030699055.1 Candidatus Nanopelagicales bacterium | reverse complement strand
ATGGTCTCCTTGACCAGTTCGGAGTCCAGGTAGGCCCGCACCTCCACGATGGTGTCGCCCGAGAATCGGCATACCCAGCAGTACTGGTTCGCAAATGGTTCACCCGTGTTCTGCGTCGAAGCGGCGTCGAGTTCCACCGCGGCTTGGTCTCCGTCGATCAGGACGTTGCGAACCGTCAAGAGGACGCCTTCGCGCAGGCGCGGGTTCAGTCTGGCGAACGTGGCTTCAAAGAAGTCGTCTTTGCTCCGGTAACGGCCAGCCAGCGGGTGGGTGCCCATCACGGTCCAGTCGACGTCGTCGGCGACCTGCGCGAAGAACTCCGACTGCCTTCCGTTGGCCAGGTTCGCGAACAGGTCCAGGACTGCGGATCGACTCAATGTCATGCCGCCACCCTGGCAAGCCGACACATCGCCTGCCAGAGCCACTCCGCCGACCGAGTTAACGCACTGTCGGTGGGTTACCGGTTGACGAAGGAAATGTTCCGGGCCGTTTGTCCGTCGAAGTCGATTTGGAAGTCGTACTGCGCCAGGACCGGGTAGCCGACCACCGAGGCGAGCATTTTCATGTTCGCCGGGAATTCCGCCTTGGTCGGAACCACGGCAGAAGGGTTGTTCGTTTGGAAAGGTGCGAGGTTCTTGGTTTGCAGGGTCACCGAGTTGTTTTCGGCGCTGTCGAAAACGATACGCAACTCGTCATAGAAGGGACCGGACGTGTCGGTTCCAATGTTCCCGGCGGCGATGTCGTTGCCCAGTAAGGACACGTCTCCGTTGCTGAACACCAGCGGCAGTGGCGTTCCGGTGTCGAAGAAGGCCAAGTGCTGGTCAGCAATCTTGTCTCGTTTCGCGCCGCTTTCCAGGAACACTCCGGAGGGTCCGTAGCTGATTGCCGCCAGTAACTTGCCGGCCCCGATGAACTCCATGCGCTTGACGTTGGCGGTATAGCCGTACCCAAGACTGCCGGGGTTCTCCAGCGGAATCGGGGAGGCCGTTTCGAGTTGGTCTGCGGGGAGCGGGCCGAAGGACATGGTCCCGCTCGACAGTCCGCCGTTGGGAAACCGAAAGGACAGGTGCTCGGGCTGGAGTTGGTCAATGACGGGAGCGATCCCGCTCGCGTTCTCACCCTGCATGTTGCCCGCCAATCCGAGGACCGCGTCGGGTATGCCCGGCTCCCAATCCGAGAACTGCGCCACGCCCATCTCTATGCCCCGGTCAACCAGGTTGACCATCGACCCGTCGCGGTCGCGGGCCGTCAAGGTTCGCACGGAAGGGCAGAACTTGGCCACGCCGACGGCGTAGTTGAATGTCTCGACGGATGTGCAGCTGAGCGTCGGATTCTTCGCGGGCGGGCTCGCGAAGTAGTAGATGCTCCCTGTGTCGATGATCACTGGCCGGGTTCCATAGCCGTCCTGCATATCGATCGTTGTGCCAAGGGCATGTGTCTTTCCCGAAACCGGCTCAGTCGCGAGTTCGCCGGTGTACACAGAGGAGGTGGTGTCGGTGGCGCAGGCGGTCAGGGCGGCGGCGAGTAGTGCCCCGCCGCCGACAGTCCGAGTCAGGCTGCGGACGGTAATGAGCCGTCGGACTCGTGTGTAGGTAAGTCCAGTGAGCATTGATCCTCCCGAGTGATTCAGCTTCGGTGTGGCCGGAGACGTTTCGCGGACCTGTCTACCAGGTTGGGAATTCCAATCGGATCCTGTGGCCACGCCAACCAGCCGCGCGCCCCATACGATGTCCTGCACCCGGCAACGCCGCTGGAAAGTCCAGCATGATCACATTGTGTCCGGTTTGAGGCGAAGACCTTTGCGAGGCCATGATCAACAACTCAAGTGAGGTCGAAAACACCGTCACTGGTGCGCTTCGTTCCGCCGAGTTATTCTCTGGATCCGGGTCGGTAGCTGATGGTGGGTCGCTTTGAGCGAGACCGACATCATTGAGATCGGTGGGATGGTCGTGTTCGCGTCGATCTTCGCGGCGATCCTGCGTAATCGCAAAATCACGCCGAGCTTGCCGTTGTTGGTGGCTGGCGTGATTCTTGGACTTCTCCCATTCGGTCCTGATGCCCCTACTGACCCTGAGTTCGTTCTCATCGCCATCTTGGCGCCCTTGGTCTTCGGCGAGGCACTGTCGAGTTCCATTGTGGACCTGCGCCGGGTGTCCAGACCGGTCATGGCGCTGGCCGTCGGATTGGTCGTCTTCGGTGCCTTCGTCGTGGGTGTGGTGATGCACGTCGTGGTGCCCGGGATTCCGTGGGCCATGGCGTTTGCGCTGGGGGCGATTCTGGCTCCCACGGATGCGGTGGCCGTTTCGGCAACCGCCAAGTCCGCCGGGCTGCCTCGCCGGCTCGTTCAGATTCTGGAAGGGGAGAGTCTGGTCAACGACGGTACGGCCCTGACCCTGTTGCGGGTGGCTTCGGTAGCGGCCGCCGCTGGTTCGGTCACGGTTGTCGACACCGGGCTGATCCTGGCCCACAGCGTGCTGGGCGGGCTGATCGTTGGCGTGCTGGCCGGCATTGTGCTCATCTTCGTCATCAAGCGTTCGCAGGACGTCACGGTGGCCAACGGGATCGTGCTCCTGGCGCCGTTCCCCATTTATTACTTTGCGGAGACAGCGGAGGGTTCGGGCATCCTGGCCGTGGTCGTTGCCGCGCTGCTCGTGGCAAACGCGACTTCATCGGCTGTTGCCTACACCGGGCGGCTGCAGGCGGCTTACCTTTGGCGGACCATCACGTTCATCCTGCAATCGGCTGCCTTTTTCCTGGTCGGTTTGGAAGTGACGTATGTGGTCACATCCATTCAGAATGTCAGTGGCTGGCGATTGGCCGCGCTAGTCGCGATCATCACTGTCGCCCTGTTGGCCGCTCGATTTTTCTTCGTGTTTTTCATGACCGTTCTCTCCTCGACGGACTCGGTGCGTAGTCGGCTATGGATCGTGGCCTCGTGGGCCGGTGCCCGGGGTCCGATCTCAGCCTTGGCCGCTTTCACGCTTCCGTTGACGCAGGTCGATGGTGATCCTCTGCCCTACCGTTCGGTTGTAATCACGATCACCTTCTGCGTGGTCGTGGTCTCGCTGCTGCTGTCTCTTACGATCGCCCCGCTGGCCCGAAGCTTGCGGTTGCCTGCGGACGATGACAGCGATCTGTTGCGACGAGTGCGCGCGCAGATGGCTCGGGCAGCGTTGGAACGGCTCGAGGAGATCGAGGGAGCCGCCGAGCGCACCGGTAGACCCATGACTGGGGATGCGGTGCAGCGGCTGCGACGCGCCGCCGAACGCCGGGTCGACATGAGCGCCCGTCGAGTGGAAGAGGGGGAGGACACCGGCGTGATCACTTCCTTGAACATGCTCAAGCAGGTCTCCGGTCAGATGATCCACGCCGAACAGCAGGAGCTGCTACGCCTGCGCGACGACGAGGGTCTACCCGACGGGTTGATGCGAACCCTCCAGCGTGAACTGGATGTG
>JAUYKX010000135.1 GCA_030699055.1 Candidatus Nanopelagicales bacterium | reverse complement strand
GCCAAGTCCAACATCATGCTGCTGGGTCCGACCGGGTCCGGCAAGACGCTGCTGGCGCAGACGCTGGCCCGCATGCTGAACGTTCCCTTCGCGATTGCCGACGCCACGGCTCTGACCGAAGCTGGCTACGTCGGTGAGGATGTGGAGAACATCCTGCTCAAGTTGATCCAAGCGGCTGATTTTGACGTGAAGAAGGCCGAAACCGGAATCATCTACATCGATGAGATTGACAAGGTGGCGCGCAAGAGCGAGAACCCCTCGATCACCCGGGACGTTTCGGGGGAGGGCGTGCAGCAGGCGCTGCTGAAGATCCTGGAGGGAACGACAGCCTCGGTTCCGCCCCAGGGCGGGCGCAAGCACCCCCACCAGGAGTTCATCCAGATTGACACGACCAACGTGTTGTTCATCGTGGGCGGCGCTTTCGCTGGACTCGATACGATCATCGAGCAGCGGATTGGCAAGAAGTCTCTTGGATTCACCGCCGATATCGGCACGGAGTCCGACACCAACCCTGAGGACATTTTCGGCCGGGCGATGCCGGAAGACTTGCTCAAGTACGGGATGATCCCGGAGTTCATCGGCCGTTTGCCGGTTTTCACCAGCGTGACCTCTCTCGATCGGGCCGCGCTGGTCCAGGTGCTGACGGAGCCCCGAAACGCGCTGACCAAGCAGTATCAACGGTTGTTCGAACTCGACGGCGTTGAGTTGGAGTTCGATTCCGAGGCGCTCGACGCGATTGCCGACCTGGCCTTGCTTCGGGGGACGGGAGCCCGTGGTTTGCGGGCGATCCTGGAAGAGGTGCTGCTCAACGTGATGTACGACGTTCCCAGTCGTAAGGATGTCGCCAAAGTTGTGATCACCGGCGACGTGGTGCGCGAGAACGTCAATCCGACCATCGTGCGACGCGAGCCGCCGGCGGGCAGGCGTGAGCGTCGTGAGAAGAGCGCCTGACCCGTCCTGAGCCGTGCCTGCCTGTCGGTCAATTTCGACCGATCATCGAACTTCCCCTGGGTTACTCGCTGTCATTGGCGTGCGTGCGGTTGTTAGTGGAGCAAAATGGAGTAGAGTGGGGCGCCACGGTGAGATTTGGCGGAAGGGAGGTAGGCCATGTTCCTCGGCACCTACCTACCCAAGCTCGACGACAAGGGCCGACTGGTCCTGCCGGCCAAGTTCCGCGAAGGGTTCGCCGAGGGTGCGGTCATGACGAAGGGGCAGGACCGATCGGTGGTGATCTGGCCCCAGGCGGAATTCGAGGCGTTCGCCGATCGGGTGCGCGAGGCGTCACGATCTGATGCCCGGGCGCGGGCCTACTCCCGGGTCCTATTTTCCGGAGCCACCGATGAGCTGCCCGATCGCCAAGGCCGGATAACGATCCCCGCGCCCCTACGCGGCTATGCCGGGCTGGATCGGGATTGCGTGGTCGTGGGGAACCACGCCACGGTCGAGTTGTGGGAACCGGGCGCCTGGGACGAATACCTCAACGCGCAGGAACCCGGATTCGCCGATTTGGCGGAGGAGGTGGTGCCCGGGCTTTTTTGAGCACCTAACCAAGACCAGGCCATGTCCGTCACAGGTCCGTCACAGGTCCGTCACAAGTCCGTCCCAGCAGGCCCCTACCCGACGATTGAATCGAGATCACGGCAGCCCCTTCCCCGGTTGCCGAGGCTCGAAGCCCCGGCCCACTTCCCCGGTGCCGGGTCAAATTCCCGCAGCGGGCGGGGACCTGCCGAGACGGCCCGAATGGCGACCACCAAAGAGGTGGCTGTCGCAGTGAAAGCGAAGCCGGAGCGCATCTCCGGCGGAGGGGAGGGCGCCATGCATGTCCCGGTGCTGCTCCCACGATGCCTGGAGCTGCTGGGCCCAGCTCTGACTGGTCCTGATCCGGCAAACCCGGATCCGGCAAACCCGGATCGGGCGAACCCGGATCCGGTCCTGTTGGACGCGACTCTCGGAATGGGCGGCCATGCGGAAGCCTTTCTTGAGCGATTCAGTGGCCTGAAGCTGGTGGGGTTGGATCGCGATCGTGAGGCATTGGCAATTGCCGCGGATCGACTGAGCAGGTTCGGATCGCGCGTGGAGCTGGTCCACGGAAGGCATGCGCAACTGGCCGAAACTCTGCAGCAGATCGGACTTAGTCGGGTGAATGCCGTGCTGATGGACTTGGGAGTGTCGAGTAGACAGATCGACAGTCCGCAGCGGGGATTCGCCTACTCATATCCGGCCCCTTTGGACATGCGGATGGATGCCGACGATCCGATCACAGCCGCTGAGATCCTGCGCACCTACTCGCCTCAGCGGCTGCGTTCGATTTTGGCCAGGTACGGGGAAGAGCCCCATGCGACCCGGATCACGGCCGCCATAGTGGCCGCGCGAGAACAGGGTGAAATTGGCGACAGCGCGGCGTTGGTGGAGATCGTGCGCTCGGCGATTCCCGCTGCCGCTCGCCGGAAAAGGGGCAATCCGGCCAAGAGAACCTTCCAGGCCCTGAGGATCGAAGTGAACGGTGAGTTGACCGGTTTGCCCACAGCCCTGGATCAGGCGATTTCGGCGCTAGTCGTCGGAGGCCGAGTCACCGTGATTTCTTACCATTCGCTGGAAGATCGGACGGTCAAGCGCCGATTCGCAGCCGGAGCGAAGGTGTCGGTCCCTGACGACTTTCCGGTTATTCCGGAAGACGCGCGCCCGTCGCTTCGCCTGTTGACGAGGGGAGCGGAGGTACCGTCTTCAGCGGAACTGTCTGAAAACTCGCGCGCGGCTTCCGCTCGGCTGCGGGCGGCGGAGA
>JAUYKX010000131.1 GCA_030699055.1 Candidatus Nanopelagicales bacterium | reverse complement strand
GGGGCTGCTCGGGCCAGTGTCCTTCTTGTCCATGGCCGAGGAGATCGGGATGATCAGCGAGATCACCGATCAGGTGATGGAACAGGCGCTCACGTGGCTGTCTGATTGGCTGCCCCTGGTTCCATATGACTTCAGGGTCTCGGTCAACGTGTCGCCGCAGGAACTGGCCGACCCCGATCTCCCCGAACGCGTTCTGCGGGCTCTTCAAACGTACGGCATCGCTCCGCGCCGGTTGTGCATCGAAGTCACCGAAGGCGGCCTGATCGGCAACCCCCAGAAGGCGTACCGGACCATGTCCGACCTGAGTGACCTGGGAGTGTCAATCGCGGTTGACGACTTCGGGGTCGGGTACTCGTCCTTGGCGTATTTGAACAGCTACCCGGTCGACGTGCTCACGGTTGACCGGTCCATTGTTTCAGCGATCGGCACGAACGACCGAGCCGACGCGCTGGTCAAAGGGATCGTCGAACTGGGAGATGCTCTGGGCATGACCACCATGGCCGAGGGTGTCGAGACGGAGGCTCAACTCGACTGCCTGCGCGAAACTGCGGCCAATGGTTATCAGGGCTTCCTGCGCTCGAAGCCGATACCCGCCGAGGCACTAACCGCGTTCATGCGTGATCGCCTGCGTTGAGCCCTCGGACTCCTACGAATCCGGATCGTCTCCGGGAAATGAGCCGGCCAGGCACCTATACAGGCGTTCCGGCGGACCAACCCGGCTCCACCCGTGCTAGACAGTGGCCGAACCTCCAGCGAAAGGGTGGCCCATGAGCGACGAGTACCTGATCGGAATCGGGATCGCGGATGTAACCGGGGAGGCTGGCGGCGTCGGCATGATGGGCATGGGGCAACCCATGCAGCGCACGGCTGGAATCCACAATCGCCAGTGGGCGCGAGCCTTCGTAATCGGGGAAAACACGCCGGACGGCAGCCGACTGGTGTTCGTCAATTCCGACATCGGCATGATCTTCACGGCGGTACACGAGGAAGTGGTGCGTCGACTGGCGGGGATTTTCGGCGACCGATACACGTCGGACAACGTGATCCTCTCCGCCACCCACACGCATTCGGGACCCGGTGGATTCGGGTACAGCACGCTCTACAACCTCACGATAGGAGGCTTTCGACCAACTACGTTCGAGGCGATCGTTTCCGGCATCGTGTTGGCGATCGAACGGGCCGACGCCGACGCGGCACCTGGATCGATCAGCGTGAGTACGGGCCGACTTCACGAAACCAGCGTCAACCGCTCATTGACCGCGTTCATGCGCAACCCACAAGAGGACCGCGATCGCTTTCCCGGCGCGATCGACCCTCGCATGGTCGTGCTGCGTCTGGAGCAGGCGGGCAAGCCCGTCGGTGTCCTGAACTGGTTCGCCACCCACGGAACGTCGATGCCCAACACGAACCGCCTCATCAGTGGCGACAACAAGGGCTACGCGGCCTACCTGTGGGAGCACCACTGGCAGGGTCAGTCATCGGAGGCCAAGTCAGCCGGTGAGATCGACTTCTTGGCCGGATTCGCCCAGACGAGTTGTGGTGACATGTCACCAAATGTTGGGGCCGGCAGCGCCTACGGGCCGGCGGACAATGCGTTTTTGAACACGAAGGTCATAGGTACCCGCCAGGCCGAGCGGGCGCATGATCTCTTCTCCGGTCCGCAGGTACCGGTAACGGGCCGCATCACCTCGCGCAAGCGCTTCCTGGACTTTTTCGACATCGAAGTTGATGGCCAATGGACGGGTGGACCGAACCTGCGCACCTGGCCCACGCTCCTCGGGCAGGCTTTCATGGCCGGCACGTGGGATGGCGCAGGCGCATCGTTCATCCATGCCGGGTTGGTCCCTCGTCATCCGGCCCTGCGGGTGCTGGACAAGCTCACTGCCGTGCCGTCCGCGGAACTGGTGGCGGGACACGCCCCGAAGGTTCCCGGCGTGGCCACCGGGATCTGCAAGCCGGTTCCGTGGACTCCGCAGGTACTGCCGATCCAGGTCGCCCGGATCGGGCAGCTGGTGCTCGTTGCCGCCCCCGGTGAGTTCACCATCACGGCGGGGTATCGGGTTCGCGCTGCTGTGGCGGCGCAGTTGGGCGTATCCGTTGACGATGTGATTTTCGCGGGCTACAGCAATGCGTATTCGGGCTACGTCACAACGCCCGAGGAATACCAGCAGCAGAACTACGAGGGCGGCTCAACACACTTCGGACCGGCCACCCTGCCCGCATACGAGCAGGAGTTCGCCCGGCTCGCCGCTGACCTGGCAGCCGAGAGTGACGACGAGGCTGGCAGCGGGTCGGGACCGAAGCCCTGGGACCGGCCCGGTCCGCCAGACCTTCGGGAATACGCGTGGACCGCGACTCTGGTTCAACGGCCGATCGACCGTCCGGGCCGCGACCGGGAATTCGGTGATGTCCTGAGCCAACCTCAAAGTGAATGCCCGGCAGGCACGACGGCGCGAGCGGAATTCGTAGCGGCCTGTCCGAGCAACGACCCGCGAAACGGCTCCAGCTTCGCGCTCATTCAGCGGCTCGCCGATGACGGAACTTGGCGAACAGCCGCCACGGATGACGACTGGAACACACTGTTCAGGTGGACCCGCACCGGCTACGGCACTTCCCGGGCCACCATTTGTTGGGCGACAACGCTCTCGACGCCTCGCGGGACGTACCGGATCGTGTATCAGGGGGACGCGATCGTGGAGCGCGGCAGCTCTCCGGTTCCGATCACCGGTTGCACCGACCCGTTCACCGTGAACTGATCAACACCACTGGCTGACGTAGCCGGAGTGTCCCCGGGGCACGATGTTGCGGTCGCGCAGCAGCACCGACACCGTCGCCCCGCGTTCGGCACAAGCTCGGGCGAAAAAACGCGGATCCTGGTCCGAATACTCGATCTCAATCCACCGGCGGCCCCACACTCGCTCGTATCGGCCGCATTCGTCATATCGCTGACATTCCTCGACGATGGCGAAATCGAACTTCGCCCGAACGCGACCCAGCCGGCCCAGCTCGGCGGCATTCTTCTGAGCGGCGGCCAGCCCCAGCCGATGGGCGGATGTGGCCAGCAGGCGACTGAGGGCCAGGTTGTTCCTCACGTTGAGCTTGCCCCGGGAGCGCAGATAGGAGTCGAGATTGTCGAATTCCACTGCCCGATATCCGCGGGCAGCGCATGAGGCCATCCATCGAGTCTGAATGCGAGCCAACCGCCGCCGCTTCGGGGCCGACGACGTGTCCAGCAACACCTCGCCCCAATCTTGATCGACCACCAGCCGACCTCGGTGACGCAACAGCAGCCCTGGGTGATGGCGGCGCCACCAGTCGAGTTCATCGGGCTGAGCCTGGAAGCCGTTGATGTAACAGATCGAATACACGCCTGGGGCCGGTGGATCGTGACGGTCCCGGCTGACTATCCGGGTCTCCGCCAAGGTCGGGCCGGCCCCGCCGATCTGGTACTCGAACCGACCGCCCGGCGGGGGCGGTTCGACCGCGGCTGCCGGCACCGCCGCCAACAACGGGGTGAGCACCACCACCCCCAGCGTGAACGCGGCCAGGCGGCGACTGGTGGTTCGGCTCATCCAAGGATTATCGGCGCCGCCCTCGCCGTCCTTCATCATTGAGCGAAAACCGTGATACTGGGGGACCATGACCGACCTCCTCGCCCGTCTCCCCTCGCTCCCCGGCCCTGGGGACGCGCCGCTTGAGCCCCACCCCGGGTCGGAAGCTGCCGGTCTGTTCGTCAGGCGCACTACCGACCCGGCCCCCGAGGCCACCCGGGCCGTCTACCTGCACGGCATGGGTGGCAGTTCCACGAACTGGACCGATCTGATGTACCTTCTGGCCCCGGCTATGCCCGGCATCGCCCCGGATCTACCGGGTTACGGGTTCTCGGCACCGAGCCCGGACGGCAGGTACTCGCTCGCCCGCAACGCCCGGGCCGTGGTGGAGTTGGTCGAGAGCGAGGAGTGCGGGCCGGTTCACCTCTTCGGAAACTCGATGGGTGGAGCCACCGCGACGATCGTGGCGGCGACCCGGCCCGATCTGGTCAAAACCCTCACCCTGATCTCGCCCGCGCTCCTGACGCGCACCGCTATGGGCGGAAGACACATTCCACTCGCCTGGAACGCCCTACTCAGCCTGCGCGAGGGCAGGCAACTTCCGCCGCGCGAAGCGGCCGCCGTGCAATTCGACCGGGCCATGCGCCTTTGCTATGCGAATGCGGAACGGGTTCCCGCCGCGCGACGCACCGAAGCTCTGAGTGAAATCCAGCGCCGCCTTGAGTTGCCGTACTCGGTTGCGGTCAACCTGGGCACCCTCCGGTCAATTGTGAAGTCGTCCGCTACCAGTGGACCAGAGAGCATCTGGAATACGGCCCGATCGGTGTCGACTCCCACATTCGGCATCTACGGGGCACGGGACCGACTCGTGCCGGTGTCGATGGCCTCGCGGGCAGCCGAGGCATTCGAGCGCGGACGAATGGTGATCCTTGAGGATTGCGGTCACGTCGCGCAGATGGAGCACCCTCAACTCACTGCGCAGATCTTCCTTCAATGGATCGCTTCAGTCACGATCGACAACTGAGACGCGGACCGAGGCCCAGCACCTACGGCCTCGGACTAAACCGGCCGAGCCGCTGTCAACCTGGCTGAGACGTCCTCCCAGTTGACCAGATCCCACAACCGCTCCACATAGTCCGGTCGGACATTGCGGTACTGCAGGTAGTAGGCATGCTCCCAGGCATCGAAGACCAGCAGCGGAGTCGAGCCAATACCGACGTTCTCATGGTGGCCGTAAACCTGGCTGACAATCAATCGGCCAGCCAGCGGCTCCCAAGCCAAAACTCCCCAACCTGATCCCTGAACGGTCGCCGTGGCGGCAGTCAGCTGGGCTCTGAACCCGGCGAATGATCCGAACGACTCCGCTACCGCGGATGCCAGTTCTCCGGTTGGCTCCCCGCCCCCATCGGGCGAGAGGTTCTCCCAATAGATCGAATGAAGAACGTGGCCTGACAGGTTGAAGGCCAGTGTCTTCTCCAAACCGACGATGCCGCCTAGATCACCCGCATGGCGGGCGGCGGCGAGTTTCTCGACCGTGTCGTTGGCGCCTTTGACGTAGGCCGCATGATGCTTGTCGTGGTGCAGTTCGATGATCTCGCCCGACAACGCCGGCTCCAGAGCCGAGTAGTCATAGGGCAGATCTGGAAGTTCATAGATTGGCATCGAATCCTCCGTTTAGTTAGGTCTTCCTAACCTGGGCGCGACCAACTTAGCCGGGCGCAGTCGACAACTCAAGATGCTCGCGGGATCAGTACCGTCTCCGACACTGAGACATTGCCTCCGCTAACACTGGTGATCACGGTCACCTTGACCGGGCCCTTCTCCCACATGACCATGCCACCGTCGTTCGACTCGAACTGTGACGCCGACGTATAACCGGCTTTCTTGAAGTCAGCCGACAACTGCGCGCTGATCTCCGACAGATTTCCCGGACCGGTGTAGGTCGCGGTCATGCTCCGTTCCATTTCCCCCTCTTTGCCCGCGATGCTGGCCGTTCCCTCCAATTTCAAACCGGCCGGCGCTGGGACGTCCGAGGGCCACTCGGCGGGCAACTTCGCGTTGTCCCCGCCACTGAACGAGCCGGATCCGCCCGGCACGTCGACCGAAACCTCCGGAGCCGGACCGGGAATCGCTCGCGCACAGCCGGAGATTGCCACTCCTGCCAGCAGAACTCCGGCCACAATGGCCACCTTCCGATTACC
>JAUYKX010000128.1 GCA_030699055.1 Candidatus Nanopelagicales bacterium | reverse complement strand
GCCGACCGCCATCAGTAGTTGGGCGCTTGTTCCACCAATTGGCCGGATCAGCCGCCTTCAGCGGCTTTGCCAAACCGACCAAAGAACCCTGGGCCGCCTGCCCGAGGATGTCCTCCGCCCGCGCTCGCAGATTTGGCGGGGCATCCGGTCTCGCCAATGTCCACCGCAGTTCGCCGAGCAGTTCGGGAACCGTCGAGATTTCCGCGCCACCGGATCCGGCGGAAACCACCTCGACCCCCTCGGCCCGAAGAACCTCGGAAACGAATCGGGATGGCTGCGAACCGCCATCGTCTGGGGACTTGACGCAGGTGACGGTGAGGCTGCGACAGGCCCTGGTGCAAGCCACGAAGAACAGCCGCCGTTCATCGGCCAGAGCCTCGACCGGCCCGGGAACCGGCTCGTCAAACCAGGTGCCGAGCTCGTCGGTGGCCAGCAGGGACGAACGCCCGCGAACATCCGGCCACAGGCCTTCCTGCACCCCCGCCACGACGACGACGGGCCACTCCAAGCCCTTGGACCTGTGCGCCGTCATCAACGACACTCGATCGCCGGGTGCGTCGCCAGCCACATCGAGCCCAGCCGGAATCTCCTGATCGGCCACCTCGTCCAACAAATTGCGCGTACCCCGCGACTCGCCCGGCCCAGCCCCGTCCACCCGCCCGGCCAGGAAGAACAGGGCAACCGCCGCGTCCAGAACCCGATCGGCATTTCGGCCCACCGCCCCACCGGAACCGCTTGCCGCGACGAGTCGATCTGGCCAATCGGAGCCCGACCAAACTGACCAGAGAACCTCCTGCGCCGGACTGCCCCGCTGAATCAGTTCTCGCGCTCGGACGATTAGACCCGCCAGGCGGCGAAGCCGATCGATTCGGGGTCCTTCCATCCCGGAGAACGGACGAGCGCGGCGCAATTCCCCGGCGAGCAGATCGGCCCCGAAGCCACGGGACACGAACGTTGCTTCCTCTCCTTCGGCCGGTTCGGGAACCCGGCGCGATTCGCCGACATCCAGCTTGAGTCGCGCCGTCAACTCCCTGGTGACGACACGCAGATCAGTGGGAGAAAGGCCACCCAGGGGTGACTGAGCCAGGAAGGCCGCCATCTGTGGAGACAGTGACTCAAGCTCGGCGGCCACCCGCAGCACAGCCAGCACGGGAGCGATGCTGGGGTCATCCCGCAGCAGAATGTTGTCCCCTGGTACGGCAACCGGGATTCCCGCCGCCGACATCGCCCGGGCCAGTGGGGGCAAATCGCGAACCGCGGATCGAACCAAGACGGCGATGTCAGACCAGCGGTCAGCACGCCGACCGTCCCGCGCGGCGACGACCAACCGGGCAACCCCCACCGCGTGCTGGGCGGCGGACGGGAATTCGATCACGCGTACCTCGTCCAACTCGTCCCGGTTCGCGATCAGCGGTGAGCGGTGGTCCCGCTGCGCCGATGCAGGCAAACCGGCGAGCGATACGGGTCCGATCACTTGCCGGGCAGCACGGCTGACGACGGAACCCGATCGGCGACAGGTGCGCAACACGACAATCGGCGCTTCAGCCCCGGCCGGGTCGTGAAACTCATCGCGGAAACGACGAATCGCCCCGACGTCGGCCCCCCGGAACCTGTAGATGGCCTGATCGGGATCCCCGACCGCGACCAGAGTGGTCGAAGGTAGAACCAGGTTCCGCACCATCCGAACCTGCGACGGATCCGTGTCCTGATATTCATCGACGTACACCGCATCGAACAACGGTTCGGAAAGTTCTCCCAACATGGCCGAAGCGGCGTTGATCACTCCGACGTAGTCAACGACCCCTTCGGCGCCCAACACGTCCAGATACTCGTCCCGAAAGGCCGCCAACGCCGACCAAACCACGTGCCGGCCCCGACCTGCGGACTCAATTTCCTGACGGGTCATTCCGAGCACGTCGGCTCGGGTGATGAACTGCCGCAACTCGGCTGCCAACCCGGCTGTACCCAAGGCGGCCTGCCATGCGGTTGGCCACGCCACCCGACGCTCGGCCACCGCATGGGTGAATAGCTCCCGCAGTCGCCGCTCCTGCTCCGGCGCGGTCAGCAGGCGAGGAATCGTCGCCGCATCCGGTGAGAGTCGCCGGACCATGCCGAAGGCGAACGAATGAACAGTAGCCACAACCGGTAACACGCCGTTTCCGATGCGCAGTGCGATACGGGTGCGCAATTCGGCCGCCGCACGTCGACCGAAGGTCAGCGCCAGCACTCGTTCCGCCGGTACTCGCGCGCAGCCCCGGCCCTCCAACCGGGCCACCACCGACTCCACGATGGTCGCCGTCTTGCCGGTTCCCGGGCCGGCGAGCACCAGCATCGGTCCACCGGCGTGATCAACTACCCGCTGTTGGGCTTCATCAAGCACCACAGCGTCAGGTTCAGCAGCGGTGGAAGCAGGAAAAGTAGTTGAACCCGGGACCATCACCCAACAAAACCACGAGCATCCGACATCGGGGAAGCCGCATCTGCGACCATCGCCGAATGAGCGACGGCGGACCGGGCGGACACGTTCCTCCCGCCTGGGCCGCTGGTCCTCCGCAACGGGTTCGACCCCAGCCAATCGAGGACCGATCTTCAGAGGCCACCGGCGACGGCCCGGTCGAGCCGTCCCGGCGGCAGGTGGCCGCCCAGTCCACGCTGGTGATCGAGGGTGATGTCATTCCCCGTCGCCTGCGCCGCCCGTCGGATGCGTTCCGGCTGATTCTCGTCTTGGCGGCCGCCGCGATCGTTCTGGCCGGGGCCTACTTCGCGTCGAGCGCGGCCAGCGGCCTCGACCAAGACGTGTTTGAGGCCTCGAACAGAATTCCCAGCCAGTTCGTGACCCTGGCCAACCTGCTTTCCGGTATCGGCGTGATCGTCTTCCCGGTAGCGGCGGCGGTCGACCTGCTGCTTCGGCGACAGGCGCGGACATTGCTCGAGGCCCTCTGCGCGCTGATTCTGACCTTTGTCGCGCTGAGCGTCGCCGCCTGGTCCATCCAGCGTTACGGCGGCCCGCAGCTACTGACCGCCCTGACCGGCCGACCGCTTCCCACTGCGGTCGCCCCGCTTAACGCGGTACTTGCCTCAACCATCGCCTTCGTCACTGTCGCCCGGCTGATGGACCGGACGCGGTGGGCCGTCGCCGCCGTTGCCATCAGCGCAGGCATCATCATCGCCAGCATCGTCGGAGGCGGCATCACTGTCTCTGCCCTGTTGCTGACCTTCTTGTTGGGTTGGGCCGCAGGGCTCGTCACTCGATTCGTACTCGGGACGATGACCACGCGCCCCCCCGGCCTCGCCGTGGCGGCAGCTCTCGAGTTGGCCGGATTTCCGATCACCGTGCTCAGAGCGGCGTTCGAAACACCCAGCGGTCGACGTTACTCGGCGACCACCCGCTCGGGTGGTCGGCTCGAAATCCTGGTCATGGATCGCGACCTGGAAGGCGCCGGACTCGCCAGCGCCCTCTGGCAGCGCCTTCGGGTCCGCGATCAACCTCAGCCGGTGGGTTACGGGATGCGGCATCGCCTGGAGCATGCCGCACTGCAGTCCTACGCCGCTCAAGCCGCGAGCGCCCCGATGCCCCGACTGGAAGCCGTGAGCGAAGTCGGACCGGATGCGGCCCTGCTGGCCTACTCCCACATCGAGGGAAGAGCGTTCGCCGAGGTCGCCGATTCGCTCACCGACGAAGACCTGGCCAGTGCCTGGCGTGCGCTGCGCACTCTCCACGATGCGCATATCTCCCACCGAAATCTGTCGGCGGACAACCTCCTGCGTGACTCCACCGGCGGCGTGTGGCTCATTGGTGGAGATCAAGGTGCGGTGGCTGCGGGCGACACGGCTTTGCGCATCGACTGCGCGGAGCTCCTGTGTACTTTGGCCCTGCTGACCAGTCCCCGCCGCGCGGTTGCGGCCGGTCGCCAGGTGTTGGGTGCCGAGCGACTCAGTCGATCCCTCGCCGTTCTCCAGCCGCTGGCCCTGACGCCGGAAACTCGCAGGGCCGTACGAGCGCGCAAACAGGTGCTGAAATCGCTCCGGACCCTGCTGGAGGAGCTGGTTCCCGACGGGCAGGTCGAGCAGATCAACATAAAGCGACTCAGCTTCAAATGGATCTTCACCATTGTCGCCGGAACCGTCGCGGCCTACATCCTGCTCGCCGAATTGGGTCAGATCAACGTGATCGACCTCTTCTCCCAGGCCAACTGGTGGTGGGCCGGCCTGGCAGTGATTCTCTCGGTGATCACGTATATCGGGGCCACCTGGACCGTCGATGGGTTCGTGCCGGAAAAGCTCAAGTTCTGGCGGACCTTCGAGGCTCAACTGGCGGCCTCCTTCGCGACCCTGGTTTCACCGCCGACTCTCGGATCAGTGGCCGTGAACGTCCGCTACCTGCAACGCGCCGGTGTGCATCCGGCACTCGCGGCCGCCAGCATCGGTGTTTCCCAGATCTTCGCCTTCATATCGCACTTGTTGTTGTTGCTGCTGTTCGCCTGGATCGCCGGTACTCGCCAGGATGTCTCCTTCACCCCGCCTGCTTGGGCCTGGTTCATCGTCGCCGGCCTGGCGGCGGCAGTCGTCGGCATGGTCGCCATTCCGGCCGCTCGAAGATGGGCATTGCACCGAGTAATGCCCATCTTCCGCGAGGTTGGACCGCGGCTCGCCAGCCTCCTGCAGGATCCAACCAAGATCGCAACGGGAGTGGCCGGAATTCTTCTGCTCAACCTGGGCTACTGCGCCTGCCTGATTGCGTGTGTTCGCGCCTTCGGAGGGGAAGCCGAGTGGGCAGCGATAGCCGTCGTCTACCTGGCCGGTGCCGCCATCGGCCAGGTAGCACCGACGCCCGGCGGATTGGGTGCAGTCGAAGCCGCCCTAGCCGGTGGTCTAGCCGTTGCTGGCCTTGACACTGGAATTGCTCTGTCGGCGACTCTGCTGTTCCGAATATTCACATTCATCCTGCCGGTGATTCCCGGCTGGTTCTCGTTTCGCAATCTGCAAGCGGACGGCCTGCTATAG
>JAUYKX010000123.1 GCA_030699055.1 Candidatus Nanopelagicales bacterium | reverse complement strand
TCGCCCTTGGTCATGCTGATTGCCCATTCATCGAAACCTCGGGCCTCGCGGTAGAGATTGAGCTGACGATGAATGCTGGCGATGGTCACAGCGGCCAGACCGGCGGATCGGAGGCGGAACCCGGTGGATACGTCGCCGAGCAACGGTTGCAGCCGAGCCATTGCCGAGCCGTAACGACCCATCGCGGTCAGACAGACCCCATGAAGCCACGAGGCCCAATGCGCACTGTCACCGTCCCCCGCCCCCTGGTAGAGGGTGATGGCATGGCTCAGCGGTTCCAGTCCGTCGGAAGGCCGACCATGGAAGGCGGCCTGCTGCCCACGAGTCGCAAGCTGAGACGCATTTGATCCCGCGGCAGGCACGCCGGCCACACTACTGGCTCAGTGGCGGTGTCCATGCTGGTTGACCGCCCCGGTTTCCGGTTCTTCCTCGACCTTTTCGACGACCAACACCTCGGTCGTCAGAAGCAGGCCGACGATGGACGCCGCATTCTGCAACGCGCTTCGCGTCACCTTTACCGGATCGATCACGCCATCGGCGACCAGGTCCACGAAGGCGCCGGTAGCCGCGTTAAATCCCTGGCCGGGCCCGAGATCCCGCACTCTCGCGACGATGACCTCGCCTGGTTCGCCGGCATTGTCCGCGATCAGTCGAAGTGGCGCCGACAGCGAGCGACGCACAATGCTCACCCCGGTCGCCTCGTCCCCGACCAAGCCGAGGTCGTCGTCGAGGATCGCGGCAGCGTGCAGAAGGGCAGCCCCACCACCGGCCACAATCCCTTCCTCGATGGCTGCCCGCGTTGCCGAAACCGCATCTTCGACCCGGTGCTTCCGCTCCTTGAGTTCCACCTCGGTATGAGCACCGACCTTTATCACGGCAACGCCGCCGGACAGCTTCGCCAAGCGCTCCTGCAGTTTGTCCCGATCCCAATCGCTGTCGGTCCGCTCGATCTCGGAGCGAATCTGAGCCACCCGCGCCGTCACGTCTTCAGCGGAGCCGCCACCCTCGACGATGGTTGTGTCGTCTTTGGTCGACACGACCCTTCGGGCGGTACCGAGAACCTCCAGGCCAACCTGGTCCAACTTCAAACCCACATCGGGTGAAACCACCCGGGCTCCGGTCAGCACCGCCAGGTCGTCCAGAACCGCCTTTCGCCGATCTCCGAACGCCGGGGCTTTGACGGCCAGCGCCTGGAACGTTCCGCGGATCCGATTGACGACCAGGGTCGACAGCGCCTCGCCATCAACGTCCTCGGCAATGATCACCAGAGGCTTGCCCGCCTTGGATACCTGTTCGAGCAACGGCAGCAGTTCGGCAATCGCCGAGATCTTGCCCTGGTTCAACAGCACATAGGCGTCCTCGAGCACCGCTTCCATTCGGTCGGCGTCGGTCACGAAGTAGGGAGAGATGTAGCCCTTGTCGAACTGCATCCCTTCAGTGAAATCAAGCTCCAGTCCCGTGGTCGATGACTCTTCGACCGAGATCACACCGTCCTTGCCCACCTTGTCGAAGGCGTCGGCGATCAGCGATCCGATGGCCGGATCCTGGGAGGAAACAGTCGCCACCTGGGCGATCTCGTCGCGATCGGCTACTTCGGTTGCCCGCTCCAGCAGTTCCTGCGTCACCGCATCCACTGCCTGGTTGATGCCTCGTTTGAGCGCCATCGGCGCGCCTCCGGCAACGACCATCTTGAGGCCCTCGTGGACCATGGCCTGGGCCAGCACGGTGGCCGTGGTGGTGCCGTCTCCGGCAACGTCGTTGGTCTTGGTGGCGACCTCTTTGGCCAGTTGTGCCCCGAGGTTCTCGAAGGGATCCGACAACTCGATCTCGCGAGCGATGGTCACCCCGTCGTTGGTGATCGTCGGCGCACCCCACTGCTTGTCGATCACCACATTTCGACCCTTGGGCCCCAGGGTGACCTTGACCGACTCGGCCAGTTGGTCAACGCCTCGTTCGAGCGCCCGGCGGGCGGCTTCGTCGAATGCCAGGATCTTTGCCATCTTTGGTGGTGCCTTTCTGTTGCTCAGCTGCCAGTCGCGACTCTGTTGCCAGTCGCGATCGCCCCGGTTCCACCCATCTGGGCGAAAACCGGGGCGATCACAACCGGTTCGTACCGATTGTCGTATTGCCTACTTGTCGACGATTGCGAGCACGTCGCGCGCCGAGAGGATCAGATATTCCTCTCCGTGGTACTTGATCTCCGTGCCGCCGTACTTCGAGTAGACGACTACGTCGCCTACTGCGATGTCCAGCGGGATGCGCTTGTCACCATCGTCGTCGAACCGACCCGGACCCACCGCCAGAACCTTGCCTTCCTGCGGCTTCTCCTTCGCGGTATCCGGAATAACCAGACCCGACGCTGTGGTTTGCTCCGCGTCGAGCGGCTGCACGAGGATTCGATCCTCGAGCGGCTTGATTGAGACTGACACGTCCCTAACCTCCCCTTGCGGGCTTGCCTGTTTACTGGTTGATCCACCGGCGCCATTCCGTCGTCGCGGGGCCGGATGGCTGTGGTGGTTGGCACTCACCACTGGCGAGTGCCAACCGAGAGACTAGACGCCTGGCTAGCACTCAGTCAAGGAGAGTGCCAACCGCATGTCGGCTCTCACCGAGCAGGAAGGTAGTCCTGCAACGCAGCGATCTTGAAGCCCTGCTTCTTGATGTCGTCAAGCACCGCTGGCAATGCCGGACCCAGCGACGGGGTCCAGTGGGTCAGGATGATGTCGCCCGGCCGCAGCTTGTTTCCGATCTGATACCGAAGTTGACTGGTGGGCAGGGAAACTGACCACATCACCAGGTAGTCGATCCCACATTGCTGGGCCGCCAGTTGGGTGTCCCGGTTCCATTCGCCGTACGGCGGGCGCAACATCCAGGGACGCTGGCCAAACCACTCCTGGAACGCTTCGTCAGTGCCGCAGATCTCGGTTTTCTGGCCCGATCGATTCCGACTCGGCAACTGCGGGTGGGTCAGCGTGTGGTTCTGGACGTCCTGACCGGTGATCTCCTCCACCCGGGAGAAGTACCCACGATCATTGGCGATTGCCGCCCGGGTCAGGAACGGCGTCACAGGAATGTCTCGCTCTTCAAGGATCTCCAAGACCTTTGGATCCTTGGTATATCCGTCGTCGATGGTGAAGAACACCACTCGATCGTCGGTATCGATATCTGCGACCACAGGTGGCAGTCCGTCCTTGTCCGGAGGAGGCTTGACCGACCCCGGAGCCGGAGCGGGGGCCCGCAAGGAGTCCGGGCTCGGCGTCGGCTTGACCGACTGGCTGGGCTCGGGGCTGGCCGATGTGTGTTGCCCCGCGCCCTCCGAAGTGCTCGCGATCACCTGTGGCGTACAGGAACCCGCCACCACCAGGGCCAAAACGGTCCCCACCACCCCCACCGGAGCTCTCATCCGCCCTTGCTTCACCGCCGCACGATAACCCGCCCGCGGACCCGCCGACCGGAATGTCCGCGCGACGCGCCCAAATGCTCAGGGCGTGCGAAGAACTATTTCGGAAACCGGCAACTGCGACCTGGTCGGGAATTCAAGACCGGAGGGTTCAGCACCGGCCGCAACCAGGCGATGACCGAGCCAGGCGACCATCGTCCCGTTGTCCGTACACAGGCCTGGTCGGGGAATTCTCACTTCGATTCCCGCTGGCTCGGCCCGGTCGGC
>JAUYKX010000117.1 GCA_030699055.1 Candidatus Nanopelagicales bacterium | reverse complement strand
GCCGACGCCTCGATGCCGGGAAGCTGACCGTCAACGGTGACCGTGGGGATTTCGACCGTGATGTCCGCCGAAGCTTCCAGCCCGGGCAGCACTCCGGCGACCTCGGTGTCCGAGGAGGATGCGACATCGGCCTGGGCTTCCAGCCCGGGAAGGACTGCCGCCACCTGGACGACAGTCGCCTCCGTGATGATGGTGGCGGATAGTCCCAGAACGGGCAGGACGCCGGCCACAGCCACATCTGACGATGCGCCTGTAGTGGCCGACGCTTCCAGCTCGGGGAGGCTCCCAGCAACCGCCAGGTCTGAGGCCGCGTCGAGGCTGGCCGATGCCCCAAGGGTGGGCAGGTCTCCTGAGACCGTCAGATCGGATGAGCCTTCGACGCTTGCCGAGGCGTCAAGGGAGGGCAGCACTCCGTCGACCGCCACATCGGATTGAGCATCAACACTGGCCGCTGCTTCCAGTGTTGGGAGGACGCCTGCGACCTGGACATCAGAAGACGCCTCGACGGTGGCGGCGGCTCCGAGAGTGGGAAGAACCGCGGCGACAGCGACCGTGCTGCCAGCTGCGGCCACCGGGTAGATGGCGACAGTGGCCGACCCCCACTGCTCGCTCGCTCCGATCCCGAAGGTGTCGGGGTCCTGGGAGATGGCGGTGAGGGTACGTTGGGCAACCGAGATTCCCGTACCCGCTGCATTGGCGTGGACAAACGATGCGACAGACGTGTAGTCGGTGGGAACAGAATCGGCGGTAGGGTTCGAGTCCCATCCGGCTACCGCAAACCACAGGTATTCGGCAGAACCCCCCGTTGGGGTCAGGCTCGGCGGATCGGGGGTAGCGCTGGTCCCGGGGATCGCGGTCGCTTCCGGCGGGTTCGCCGTCGAATCGTCATCCGCAATTCTGACCGAGACGAACACGCCGAGCTGATTGTCGCCGGTCGTATACGTGACCGAGTCGCCGGTCCCGGCGAAACCTTCGGTCCCGTCGACAATCCGGGAGAATACTCGGAGCTGCACCTGCCCCCCGATGGCCTCGGAAACCACCGTGTCCCACCCGCTCGGTGGGGTGATCGTCGATCCTCCGTCAACAGATGTGAAGATCAGTAGCAGCTCGCCGACCTGGATACCGTCAGGAAGGAGGCAAGTGTGGGTGGCCGAGTTGAACTGCGTCGTCCGGAAAGCTTGCGGAGAACCCTGGATCGCCGCAGCCATCAGACCGGCTCGTTCGTATCATCCCAGACGTTGCCCTCCCACACCTCTGCTCCCAGGTCGCCCGACCTTGGGCCATAGCGGAAGTGGCGGCCGAAACGGTTTTTGCGGATCACAAGCCCTGTATGCGGGTGGCTCGTCGACCAGTTGGCGTTGAAGGTGAAGTTGCCTCCATCGACCAGGTTGTCCTCGAACAGCACTCCGCTGATCGGCCCGGCGTTGTTACCGATCATCAGCACCGCGTTATACGGGTCCCACCAGCCGTCGCCGAACTCGACGCCCTGACCGTCCGGCACCCGAGTAGCGCAGAGGATCGTGTTGTGGACCACCTCGGCATTAGAAGCTCCGCCCGACTGGAACGAGTCGACATGGCCCCCTTCAAACCGTTCCGGATCGTGGAGGTAGTTGTCCCGGTAGATGACCTGATGGCCGAAACGGATATGATCCTCTCCGCCCGAGATGTCGCAGCGGCGCACGTCGATGAAGCTCTGGCAGATGGCCGAATCGTTCATCCCGCCGTAAATCTCGCAGTCGTACACGAAGGTCATGGCGTTCTCTCGGGTGTCCCGGGTGTCGATCGGGTAGACGGCGCTGGTGACCACACCGTCCGGCCGTCGCACCCTGCTCCGGGTGATGTGGAGCGGCCACTTGGACGACTGCTGGATTCGGGCGGTGGCAGCCCGGTCGATCAGCGTCCTATCCGGGTAGAGCGTGACCGGCCCTCTGACCAGGCTCCCCGACGTGGGCCGGTTCGCCACCGTCACGCCGTTCTCCCTCAATGATGTGTCGAGCACCCTCAGGTCTGGTGATGGGATCAGGGTCGTGCCCGCTGGTACTCCCGTATTCGTGGCGTCAGGCCAGCCGGAGGCAGAAGGATTCTGGAGGGCGTTGACGAGCAGACCCGGCTCAGGCCCGGGTTCCGGCTCCGGCTCCGGCTCTGGAACGGGTTCAGGCTCCGGTTGAGATTCGAGGGCCGCCACCCGAGCTTCCAGCTCTCCGAACTCGACCCAGGATGGAACCTCGACCGGCATCAGACAGCGCCGGCAGGAGCCGTGACGGTCATGGCGGTCAGGTCCACGTCGAGGCCGACCGAGACGGTCACCGTCGACATGGTCACCGTGTTGCCCGACGTGCCCACATCCTCAGTGTCGAACACAGCGGCAGCATCCTGGTCGAGCACGCGGGCATAACCGGCATCGCCAGCACCCTCTCCGACCGCCGCGATGGGCACTCCGAGAAGCGTGGCCACGCCTACGGCGGCAGCGCCGAAAGCCGGGTCTGGGAGGTCGAATAAGATGAGCAGGGTTCCGGCCGGCGCATCCCCGAAAGTGGCGGGCGCGGTGCCCGTGTAGATTTCGAGTACGGCCGCACCGGCCACCCCGGCGTCGACCAGGTCGACAGCACCGTTGGCCATGGCGTCACGGACGGTTTCTGATACGCGCATAATTGCTCCT
>JAUYKX010000101.1 GCA_030699055.1 Candidatus Nanopelagicales bacterium | reverse complement strand
GCCGACTGGTCTCAGTCCGGTTCCGGGCAGGGGAACCGGGCTCCCCGCGGGAAGTCCAACCCGATGTCCAACCGGCCGGCAGCCTCGTCGAACTCAACCGTCGTGACCTGCCACGGATCAACCAGACCCAACGCTGCCCCGAACACCGACTCGACCCCTGTTTCCTCGCCCATCACAGCCTGCCTCACTCGCCTGCGCGGCCCAGCACCGCGACAAGGAAAAGCATGCCCCGACCCACACGATCTAGCGAGGAGCCCGCTTTTTCAACTGACACTGGAAGTCGACCTCGACGTGTTGCCAGTCGCATCCTCCACATTCGCGCGCGAGAGGACACGGCGGGACCACCCGGTGGGGCGATGCTCTGATGACGCGCTGGGTGTCGGCCCGCAAGAATCCGCCGCGTTTGCCCGTGCCAGTTACCCGTACCTCGACACGCTCGCCGGGAATCGCGTCACGCACGAAGACGACCCGACCGTCCAGGCGGGCGATGCATTGGCCACCGGCGACTGGCGCCTCAACGTCAACGGTCAGACGATCGCCGATCTTGACATCCCCGTCCCTGTCCCTGTCCCCGTCCCCGTCCCCGTCCCCGTTGCCTCGGGACTTGTCAGCCATGGTGGTCCCTGTGTTGTCGTCGCGCGGAAAATAGCGGATCGAATATCGTCGGATCATGACACACGGTCAGCGGTTTGCGGAGTCCAAGGATCCGGCGGACCAAGCATGGGGCGAACTCCTGGACGCTGCTGCCCGACTTCAGGAGCTTGTGCCGGACTTGGTGTTGGTCGGGGGGACCGCAACCGCTCTTCATGCCGGACATCGGTACTCCCGCGATGCCGACCATGTGGCGGCGGACCTCCAGGAGCGTTTTGACCGTGTTCTGCGAATGTTGGAAGGCGTTTCGGGTTGGAGCAGCAATCGGCGGCGCGGGAAGGTGCTGGTGCTCGGTTCGCTGGATGGCGTGGACGTTGGATTGCGTCAACTCCGCCGTTCGCGTCCGCTGGATTCCCAGGAAGTCACCACCCCAAACGGACGGACGTTGGTCGTGCCGACGGCTGCGGAAATGTTGCGCATCAAGGGCATTCTGGTCGTGGCTCGCAATGCCACACGGGACTACCTTGATGCGGCCGCCATGTGCGACGTACTTGGAGCCGAGGCGGCGGCGCGCGAGGTTGCCCACATGGACGACTACTACGACGCGGACGAGTTCACGGGTGGTCTTCCCGTCAGCATCGAGGAGATCCGACGGTTCGCCGAACCAATACCGACGGAAGCAGACCCACAGCAGGTTCTGGACCGGATGCAAGGTCTGGCGCCTGCCTGGAGGGATTGGGGGAACGTGGTGGACAAGTTGCAGGCGACCGCCGCGATCGCCGCCGAGCATGTCCTCTTGGAAGGAGATGGGGAATGAGACCCGGTCGCAACAGCATCGTCGATCTGTCAGCCCCTGGCGAATGGGATGACCAGACCATCGCGGACGTGGTTGAGGCGTTCGACCCCCAACTCTGGAAGATCCTTGCCCAGGAGATCAGGCAAGACCCCAACGGAGACCTGGCGCGTCGGACCGCAGCCCAGGCCCGCCTGTGCGATGTGACCGGAAACGGAAATGTTTGGTTGCTCCTGCTCGGCCGCATGGGGCTTGATCCCGAGTTGTCCGTCATCCGGGAGCGTCGCCATGACCAGCATTGGCCGTGATAACCCGGAATTGCCCGCGGGGCGCGTGTTCACCGAAGCTCGCTGATAAGCGGGCCTCGCCCAGCATGAATTGACCCGACTTGCTCGCCAGCTGGCAACCCCCGCTTCAGTCGGCTAGCCCTGGCCGAGGGCGAAGGGGATCTCCTCGAGGCTGCCATCCGGGCCGATGTGCTCCAGTCGCACAGGCAGTCCGCCACCGTTGCCGATGTTCAGGCCGGCGACGATCTGGTTGGCCAATTCGAGAACCGGGGCCACGGGAACGATGGACTCGGGGGCATGAACCCCGGGCCCACCTTCGAGTTGACCCCGCAGGGCCAGGATCGCGCCGATTCCGGCCGGAATCCCGGTGCCCGCGCCTGCGCCCGCGACATCCGAAAAGACCGAGGCGATGTACAGGTGTTCTCGGCCGTCCTTCAACCCGCTGACCTCGACCTTCATGCAGCCGGCCGGTCCGGTCACCCCGGCTTCGGCCATCAACCCGGGACGCCGTTGCCGCAGCAATTCGACCATCACGTCAATCGGGGCGACCTCAGCGTCGCCGACCCGGATCGGCTCCTCCGACGCCATTCCGGCGCGGACCAGATCCTGGGTGAGCCGGAAGTACGACAGCGGGAACACCACGCCCAGGTTGGCTGCGTGGCGCAACGACGGGAACGCCTTCGGCAAGGTGATGGTCTCGGGGTGCGGGTACGGGAAGACGGGGAAGGTGCCCACCCCGGCGAATTCCTCCTCGCGGATGAAGGCTTGGCCGGAGGGCTCCAACATGCGCACATCGATGAACTCGCCATCCACGAAGAACGGCACGTCGCTGACCATGGCGTGGATCCGGTGCTTGAGAACCGCGGCACCCTCGTCGGGTTCTCCGCCGTGGATGTGCATGATCCGGGCACCGGTCAACTCATCGAGAAACCACTCGGCGCACATCTTGACGAAGATGTTGGCCAGGCCGGGGGAGTTACCCATTCCGATCAGAGCGGGCACCTCGGCCTTTCGCGCCGCCTCGTCGAGTTCGAGCATCGCTCGGGTCGCCGACAGGTCGTCGCACACGTCCACGTAGGGGACGCCGGCTTCGATAACGGCACTGAGGATCGGGGGGCCGAAGCGGTAGAACGGCCCGATGCAGTTGACGACGACCCCGGCGCCCGCGACCAGGTCGCGGATCG
>JAUYKX010000095.1 GCA_030699055.1 Candidatus Nanopelagicales bacterium | reverse complement strand
GGGCGCCCGGCGGCCGACGTATTCCGGTCGCCGAATATGGCCCGGTACCGGCCGGATGGGCGAAACAACTCCGGGCGACAGGGGCATGGCCGGCAGTCTAAGCACAGAGCGAGCAATCGGTTCCAGCGGCTGATGAGAGAAGGTGGCAAATGGCCTCTTGGTGGTACTGCCTGAATCACGGACGAGTCGAGGAGGGCGCCGCGTGCGCGAATGCCGATCGTTTGGGTCCCTATGAATCCAGGGAAGAGGCCGCTCACGCTTTGGATCGCGTCCGGGAACGCAACGAGGCCTGGCAGAAAGAGGATGAGCGATGGAACGGGGAGACAACCGAAACCCAAGGCTGATGACCGGTGGCCGACATCTCCCGACGAGGGTGGGCGACGCTGTGCCGGCTGAAGAGTCTGCGATGCTGGTCGGATGACTTCGGCGGAAGCGACTAGCCCGCAACGGCGCGATCCGTTCTCTTTGCCTGACGTGAGTTCGATGACCGTGGGTGTCCTCGGTGGTACTGGCGAACAGGGGCGGGGGCTTGCTCGGCGATGGGCTGCGGCAGGCATCAATATCGTGATCGGTTCGCGCAATGCTGAGCGGGCCAGACAGGTTGCCGGTGACATCGGCTTCGAATGCCAGGGAGCGGACAATGCGGTCTGTGCCGCACAGTCCGACGTAGTGCTGGCCGCGATCCCCTGGTCCGGTCATGCGGAGCTACTGGCGGCGTTGCGCGCTGAGCTCGCGGGCAAGGTGTTGATCGATTGCGTCAATCCGATGGGTTTCGACAAGCGCGGCGCCTATTCGCTGCGGGTCGACGAAGGCAGTGCCGCCGAGCAGGCGGCCGGGCTCTTGCCCGATACCCGAGTGGTCGCCGCTTTTCACCATGTCAGCGCCGTGAAGCTACTCGATCCAGCCGTCGAGCTGATCGACTGCGACGTCCTCGTAGCGGGCGATGACCGGGAAGCGACTGACACGGTGCAAGCCTTGGCCGGGATGGTTCCCGGGATGAGGGGCATTTTCGCGGGCCGATTGCGCAATGCCGGTCAACTTGAAGCCCTGACGGCGAACCTGATTTCGATCAACCGGAGGTATCGGGCTCATGCGAGCCTGCGGGTGACCGACTTGACGGGTCCATAGAGCGCCGGGCGGCGTCGCGATTGAGGTCTTGGGGGGCGAATGGAACAACTGACGGGTTTGGACGCGGCATTTTTGCTGCTCGAAACCAGGACCACTACCGGCAACGTTGGCGGAGTGCTGGTCCTCGACGACTCCGGTGCCGACGAGGCATTGAGTCTGCCCCGACTGACTCGGTTGATAACGCAAAGGTTGCCGTTGGTCCCCTTGTTCCGGCGGCGCTTGATGATGGTGCCGTTCGGGCTTGATCACCCGTACTGGATAGAGGATCCGGATTTCGATCTGGAGTTTCACGTTCGCCATACGGCGATTCCCGCGCCGGGGTCCGACGAACAGCTCGCGGCCCTCATCGCTCGGCTTCACGCCCGGCCACTGGACCTGCGTCGACCGCTGTGGGAGTTCTATTTGATATCCGGTCTGTCGGGAGGCCGGGTCGCTGTCTACACGAAGACCCACCACTGCGCCATCGACGGGGCCTCTGGCGCCGAGTTGCTGACCGCATTGCTCGACTTGGATCCAGCCGGCCGGGATGTTCCGGGCGACAATTGGAAACCGGAGCAGCCTCCGGACGAAAGCGAGCTGTTGTTGCGGGCCGGGGTCTCTTTGGCCCGACAGCCGTGGAACGCCCTCAAGTTGGCTTCGGCCTTGGTCGATCGGGCGCCGCAGTTGGTGGATATCGCTCGCCCCCACCTGGTTGATCTGCTTGATCGGTTGGTTCCTGGGCTGAACTCCGAGGCCGAGGTGATTTCATCGGGTTCGATCCTGCCGCCCACGACGCTGCTCAATCAGAAGATCAGTGCGCACCGGCGGTGGACGTTTGGCTCACTCAGTCTCGATGAGGTGAAGACCGTCAAGAATGCCTATGGGATGACGGTCAATGATGTTGTGATGGCGATGTCGGCCGGTGCGTTGCGGCGCTGGCTCAAGGAGCATGGAGATCTTCCCGCCGAGCCCCTGGCCGCGATGGTTCCGGTATCCGTGCGGGCGGCCGGCGAACGAGCCGGCGGGGGCAACAAGATCTCGCCCATGTTGGTGAGTTTGCCCACCAATGTGGCCGATCCGGTCGACAGGCTGAGGCTGGTACACGAGGCAACGACGATGGCCAAGGCGAATCACGCCGCGCTGCCCGAGGGCCTGGTCGAAAACGCCACTGAGTTCATGGTTCCCGGTTTGCTGGGTCGGGCGGCGCGAATGTCGGTGTCCCTGGGGCTGCTGCAACGGGCCAACCCGAGCAACCTGGTGATCTCCAACGTCCCCGGGCCCAACGTTCCGATCTACCTGGCGGGGGCTCGAATGCTGGCTTACTACCCGGTTTCGTCCTTGGTCGACGGGCTGGGGCTGAACCTCACGGTCCTGGGCTACCTCGGCGGGCTCCATTTCGGTCTGTTGGCTGATCGCGAAATCGTGCCCGATGTGGCGGATATCTTCGGCTTCCTGGCGGACGAACTTGCCGCATTGTTGGCTACTGTGCCGAGGTGAGGGCGAGCCGGTGAACGCGAGCAAATGATCCATCCAGAGGTGTATGCCTATCTGGGTTCGGGACTGCTCGCGGTCGCCGCAGTGCCGCAGTTGCTGCGCATAGTCCGGGAACGTCACGCGGACGGGGTGTCGGTCTCGACGTGGTTGGTCACGCTGGCCGCGATCGTCTCCTGGATGTGGTACGGCGTACACACTGGTTCGATGCCGCAGTTGCCCGGCAACGCGGTCGCCGGTCTGACCGCCGCCGGAATCGTCGGTCTCGCTTGGCGGTTGAGGGGGAGGGGCAGGCTGGCGACTTGGGTGCCCATCGTCGTTCTGGTTTGCGTGCTGAGTTCAGTGCTGGCCTTTGGTGGGCCGGGGTGGTCGGCGGCGTTCGGAATCGGACTGGCCGTAATCGGTCGCCTGCCTCAGACGATCGAATCCTGGCGAAGTATGCGGCTACGGGCGCGAACAACCGTCTCGGTACCCACCTGGTTGTTGATCACAATTGGCCAGGGTCTTTGGCTGGTTTACGGTTTGCTCTATTGGGACGTGCCGGTGATTTGGGTCAACACCGTTGTCGGCCTCGGCGCACTGGTCATTGTTGTGTTGGAGAAGGTGCGGCCGGACCGGTTGCCGTACGAGGAGG
>JAUYKX010000083.1 GCA_030699055.1 Candidatus Nanopelagicales bacterium | reverse complement strand
TGCTGAGCAGATTGGCTGAGAGTTTCTTCTGGATCGGACGCTACGTGGAGCGAGCGGAGGCCACCACACGCCTGCTGGCCGAGCACCACCAACTGCTTGTCGAGGACAAGCGGGTTCCTGTACGCCGGGGGGCCCGGGTGTTGCTGGCGGCCCTGGCGTTGCCGGGTGGATCGGATCGTCCCGCGGGTGCCCTGGACGCCGGTGAGCCGGTCGAAACTCCTGAACGTCTCTTCCGGGCAGTGCTCGGATCAAACGACAATCCGGGAACGATCGCCGGGGCGACAACCGCCGCTCGGGAGAACGCCAGGGCGATCCAGGATGCGCTGTCCGGGGACGTCTACGAGGCCCTCAATGCGGCTCACCGACGGCTTCAGGCGGCGACCGCCGGTGCCCATGATCCGGTGAGCCCCGGGGTCTTGCTGCACGGAATTCTGGAGCGCCTGGCGGTGGTGGCCGGAGTCATGGACTGGACGAGTCCGCGGGATGAGGCGTACATCTTCCTGCGGCTCGGCCGGGCGTTGGAACGCATAGACATGACCGCGCGACTGTTGGCCGTCAGACACGATCTCCTCTGGCCGCAGAGCGGACCCGCCACGGCGCTGCGGGCAGTCGGGGGTCTGCACGCGTTCCTGCGGGGCCGTCACCCGCTGGCCGGCGACGAGGTGAGGGCGTTTCTCGTGCTGGACCGGGCGTTTCCGCGGTCGATGCTCGGTTGCGCCATGGTCGCCGAGCAGGCAACCAGAGAACTGCAGGCACTGGGATCGGTGGTTCCGGGGGGCGGCATTCTTCGCTCGGTCGGGCTGTTGCGAGGCGAACTCGAATTCGTTCCCCCGGATCCGGATCCGGCGCTGGTAGATCGATTGGCCGACTATGGGCTTGAAGCGGCGATCGAAGCCGGAGCCGAGATCTCGTCGGCCTTCTTCCGCCAGGTTGACACCGTGGTCTGGAGCCAGTGATGAGCTGGCGGCTGGAAGTCGTCCACACGACCGGCATGAAATACCTGTCGCCGGTGACCGTGTCATTCAACGAAGTGAGGATGACCCCCGCCGACGTCTACGGTCAGCTATTGATCAACCATGATTTGAAGATCACGCCGACGGCGCGGGTCCAGGCGTACGTCGACTATTGGGGAACCCTCGTTGAGGCTTTCGACGTTCACGATTCCCACACGACGCTGGAGGTCGTATCGCGAAATGTCGTGGACACTCCGAGCCCCAGGCCCCTGCCGGAAGGGATGCCGTGGGAGGTATTGCGTGGTCGGGAGGTGAGCGACGTCTGGTGTGAGTTCCTCCGACCCAGCCAGTACGTCGATGATTCCGCGGCCGACAGTGATCGTCGAGAGGTGGTTGACCTCCTGCGACGAGCACCTTCGCCCAGCCAGGCCATAGGCGACGCCCTCGCGATCGTCCGGGACCGGATCAGATACACGCCGGGAGCGACCTCGGTGTCGACCACGGCCGGAGAAGCTTGGCAACACGGCCACGGCGTCTGCCAGGACATGTCCCATGTGACCCTGTCGTTGCTCCGAGGCGTGGGTATCCCGGCCCGTTACGTCAGCGGCTACCTGTATTCCGGCGACGGCGAGATCGGACACACCTGTGTCGGAGAAAGCCACGCCTGGGTGGAGGTGTGGAACGGGGGCTGGTTCCCCTGCGACCCGACCAACGGGTTGGATGTGGGCGAGCAACACGTCGTGGTCGCCCGGGGGCGCGACTACGCGGACGTAACCCCGCTCAAGGGCATTTACTCCGGGGGGCAGGCCGAGGCGCTGGGGGTGACCGTTTCCGTCACGCGTTTGCCGCGTTGAGGGCAGAGCGCGGTCTTCTGTCGACGCGCCGGGTCAGTTGGCGTGCAGCTCGTCGTTCAGGCTCCCCCAGGCCGAGTCGCGTTCCAGTGCTTCCAGAGCGCCGGTGATCGAATTACGTCTGAACAGCAGATTTGACCGCCCGGAAAGCTCCCGGGCCTTGACGATGGCGCCATCCGCCAACCGAATCTTTGACCCGGCCGTGATGTAGCAGCCCGCCTCGACCACGCAGCCGTCGCCGAGTGAAATCCCGATGCCGGCATTGGCCCCGATCAGGCAGCCCCGGCCGACCGAGACCACTTCCGACCCGCCTCCGGACAGGGTTCCCATGATGGACGCGCCGCCACCGACGTCCGACCCGTCGCCCACGACCACCCCGGCCGAAATCCGACCCTCGATCATCGACGCCCCAAGGGTGCCGGCGTTGAAGTTGCAGAAACCCTCGTGCATGACCGTTGTGCCCTCCGCCAGGTGGGCGCCGAGGCGGACGCGGTCGGCGTCGGCGATTCGGACCCCGGTCGGGACCACGTAGTCGACCATGCGCGGAAACCGGTCGATGCTCGCCACCGCGAGCCGCTCACCGTGCGCACGGGCCCGCAATTGGGCGGCATCGAGTTCTCCCGGGGAGACGGGACCTCGATTGGTCCAGGCGACGTTCGGCAGCAAGCCGAAAATCCCCTTCAGGTTCACGGTGTTAGGCCGCACGAGGCGGTGGGACAGCAAGTGCAACCGGAGGTAGGCGTCCGCCGTGTCGGCTGGTGGTTCGCTGATGTCGGCAACGGTTACCCGAACCACTTCCGTGTGGACGCGCCGAACCGGATCGGTGGTGATGGCCTGTTCCAGATCACCGGGAGCCGGCGCCTCGCTTCCGAGCGCCGGTGCCGGATACCAGACGTCCAGGATCCGATCGCCGTCGATCGTCGCCAGGCCGATCGCGGTCGCCGGTTGGCGCAGGTATCCGGAGTTCGTTGGTTCGTCCTTGGAGGTGTCCACGCGGCTACGGTAGCGGCGTGAACACCGCGCCCGAACCCCCTGTTCGACGGGTTCCGGACCTGGCGCCGGAGATTGACCTGCGAGCCGACGTCGTGTCCCTGACCGCCAGCTTGGTTGACATTCCCAGCGAATCCGGGGACGAAGCAACGATTTGCGATGCCGTGACCCAGGCTTTGTCAGCTGTGGGCCACCTACAGGTCGAACGTTTGGGCAATACGGTCCGGGCGGCCACTTCCCTGGGGCGATCTCAACGAGTGATCATCGGAGGTCACCTGGACACCGTTCCCGCGGCCGGGAACATTCCGCACCGGCGGAAGGGTGACCGGCTGTTCGGGCTCGGTTCGGCTGACATGAAGGGCGGGGTGGCTGTGGCCCTTCGCCTGGCGGCGAGTCTGCGCTCACCTCGGGCTGATCTGACGTTCATGTTTTACGACTGCGAAGAGGTCGAGGCGACGCGCAACGGGCTGGGGCGGGTGGCCCACGAACGACCGGAATGGTTGGCCGGAGACCTAGCCATTCTGATGGAACCCTCCGAAGCGCGCGTGGAAGCCGGCTGCCAAGGAACGATTCGCTCTGAGTTGCGCGTTCGCGGTACG
>JAUYKX010000080.1 GCA_030699055.1 Candidatus Nanopelagicales bacterium | reverse complement strand
GGTACCGTCGATCGAGGACGAGCCGATCACCGCGTGGGCAATCGTCGAACTCACCACCGATGGCGACACCTGGCGGTGCGTACTCACCCAGCACACCCGGCCCCTGACGGGGTACGGCTTCTGCACCAGGATGACCCCGATCACGATGTTCGACCCCACCACGATGCAAGTGTTCACGGAAACAGGGCGCCGTTACGAACTCGTCGGACCTCCCGACCCGGTGATCTTGTTGGCCGAAGACTTCTGGCAAGAGTATTTCGCACGAGACGTCACCGCCGAATACTGGCCCACCGAGGACACGCGATGACGACATCGATCATGCTCGCCGGTGACTGGCACGCGGACCAGCACCACGCGAAGCAGTGCATACGGAAAACCGCCGAGCAGGGTATCGGCCTGCTCATTCATCTCGGCGACTTCGGCTACGGGTTTCCCTCCACCCACGGCTATCTCAGACACGTTTCCGCAGCGGCTGTCGAGAACAATGTCGAATTGTGGAACATCCTCGGCAATCACGACAACAACGACGACATCGAATGGCTCGAAACCGACGACGAAGGCCGCAAAATCGCCGCACCGAACGTCCTGATCCTGTCGCGTGGTCACCGTTTCGTGATCGAGGATGTCTCATTCACCGCAATCGGTGGCGCGGTCAGTGTCGACAAGCAGTATCGGACCGAAGGCGACGACTGGTGGATCAGCGAGGAAATAACCGATGAGCAGGAATCGGCAATCAGACAACTGCCACCGACCGACGTTCTGCTGTGCCACGACACCGCAGACGGCTACCACATACCCGGCCTCTTGTCTGACCGTGAGTTCACCGCCGCCTTCGGGCCAACCGTGCGCGCGGAGGCCGAAACCCACCGGCAGCGGATTTCCCGAATCGTCGACGCGCTCACCCCGTCGCTGCTCATACACGCCCATTACCACGTCGCGTACGAACACAATCGCCTGTCGACAAGCGACGCAGGGGTCGAGTTCACCACCCACGTGATCGGACTACCGGCAGAAGAATCGCCCGGAAATCTGCGGCACATGCGAATCGACGGCCGAACAATCACGGTCTAGCGCGGGGCCGCTTGCCATACGCTCAATAGACTCAGAACCAGATTCGTTCAGAAGAGGATTACGTGATGGCAGCCAAGGATAAAACCACCAAGAACCAAGCAAAACAACGGCGCAAGCCGGGGGTTATGCGGAAGCTGGCCTCCACTAAACAGGTTCCGGCCAAGCATTCTACTGCTCAGATTCTGGAAGAGATCCGAGGCGAGCGGTATCGGAACGGGTCGTGATGCCCCGACCCGGTGGAAGCACCGCCCAATCGACGCAACCACCGGGCCGACCACCCAACCATTGAAACAATACCCGATTCCTCGGACAGTTATGCCCGAATGTCCGTCCTAGGATTGTCGAACCATCCCCTCTGCCCGGAGTGTCGGGATGCCCTTTCCGGTCGGAATCGTTGATCGTGGTCAGGCTGTCATGCTATTGCCTGTTCATCGTGATCCTGACCAACCCGGACAACACCACAAGACAGCCCGCCTCTATGGCAGCCGCGTGAGCAGTCAGAACTTCGTGTAGAAGCTGTGTCTTACGCACGTCGTTGTATGCATCCTCCACATGACCGTCAAACCGGATAACAGATGGTTTGCTCATCCGAGAACGGAAAACAATCTCGCCGAAGTCCGTATCAGCAGTGACTACCGTCATTCCCTGGATAACCGCGTAGTCGACGATCTGCCTATCCGTGGCTCTTTTTCCCAGAGCAGCCACCTTCGACACATGTTCCGTGCGCCATCCCAGCTCTGCCAATGATCGCGCTAATGCAACCGATTGGTTCTGATCGATCAGAAGGTGGATGGTCATTAATCTCTATGCCAGGAGAGCGTGATAAGAAGTGCGCTCCAACTCGTGAGCGGAGAACGTCAACGCGGCAGCAACGTCCTCCGGCTGAACGTATGGATAGTCATCGCAAATCTGCTCGGTGGTTGTACCTGCCGCCACCAGCCGAACTATCTTCGATACGGTTACCCTGGTTCCATCTATGGTGGGCTTACCTTCCATGATCTCGGAGTCCGAAACGATACGGTCAGCCAGCGTTATCTTCATCAGTACTTCTCCAACCGTGATTCGCGCGTACTTCAATGCACCATGGTACACACCCGCCGAGAGAACATGATCTTTCGGGCCGCTTGCGAGTGGCGCCACTCGCAAGATCATTAGCACCGTACCACCGTTCCCGCCCGCCTAATGATCTTGCGAGCCTCCGGCGCCATGCCCCCGTGTTCCCCCTCGCGGCGCGGCCCTCACGGCGCACCGTGGATGGTGCGGTCACCGATCCGCCGCCACGAGAATTCGTGGAAGAGGAAATACAGGCCGGTGGCTGCTGTCACCCGACGTCAGTAGAGAACGCGTCCAATGCCGCAGCCGCTCGGGACACCGCATCCTCACGCGGACGCGCATACCGCGAAGTCACGACCAGCGAGGAATGCCCCGCGATCTGCTGAACATCCGTTATCGGCACCCCGGCCAAAGAAAAGTTCGTCAACGCGGCCGAGCGAAGATCATGTATCCGCATCCCGGCGAACATCGGATCGGACCGCACCACACGATTCCACACCGCCTTTCGCAACGTGTTGTTACGGATCGGCGCACCATTGCGGCCCTCGAACACCAACGCAGTCAAAGGCAAATTAGCGACTCTCGCCCGCAACACATCCGCGAGGAAACCCGGTACCGGCACCGTACGGGACCGACCCGACTTCGGAGTCTGAAGCACCAGTCGACCATCGACCTCGACAAACGAACGGGAGACGAGCAAACGACCACGCGGAAGATCCAAATCAGCCGCGCGCAGAGCGATCGCCTCACCGAAACGAAGCCCGGTCGTCCCGAGACACAACACAAGATCCCGATACACCGTGACCGTTCCCGTTCGGGACGAAACAAGACACAGATCAGCCAAACGGCGAACCTGCGCCAGAGTCAACGCCGGTCGCGACGGCTTCGGCCGGACGTCAACCGGACGACGAACCATCCGCACCGGGTTCTGATCGATCGCACCATCGCGCCACGCATAATCGAGCACAGCATTCATGGCCGCGAGCGAATCCGCAATGGTGGACGCGCTCACGCCCGACGCCAACCACTCGGCAACCGCCGCGTCAATCCGAGTCGACCGAATGTCCGACACCCGCACCGATCCGAACATCGGGAAAACCCGCGTCGTCAGCGCGCCACGCATCCCGGCGGCGGTCTTCTCCTTCCAACGCATCGAGACAATCGGCCACACTTTCTCCGCATACACCGACAACTTCAAACGAGCATCGGGCGTCCGCCTCGCGCGTTCCTCACGCTTGCGGGTCGCCTCCCACTTCTCCGCCTCCCGGCGGGTGTCGAACGTGCGGCTGATCTCGGCGTACCCGCGCGAGCGCGCAGGATCACGAACCGTTACCCGCGCCTGCCACCGAGTCTGCCTATACCGACGAATCACGGCCCAGACCGCTCAGCCAACCACGATCGAATTGCGGCCGGAGAAAACCGAACAGCACGGCCGATCTTCACACACGGAATCTCGCCCGTACGAGCAAGCCCGTAGACGGTGGAGAGCGGAAGATCCAGCACGGCCGCGACAGCCGTTACCGAGAGCAGCGGCTCGACGTCCGCGAGCGTCGTTTCGAGTTGACCTTTCATTTCGTCGCCTCGCTCTTATCGGAGAACTCGTCGGAATTGTCGAGCTCCCAGGACCGCTCGATCGCGTCCTTGATCAAAACGGCAACCGATTCCAGACGGATAGCGATTCCACTCGGATGACCGGGGCACTTCACAATTCCGTCGAGCAGTTGGCAAGCTCGGGTAACCCTGGCGCGGACGATTGGATCATTCAGATCTTGCATTTCGTTACTCCTATTCGTTGTTGTTGTGGGTTGAATCTTCGACTTGGTTCCAGGGACTCGAGTTTTCAGCGAGCCACCGCTTACGGGCCGGGGTGGCCATCGCGACAATCGCCGCGATATCGGCATCACTCAGGTACCATGATCGGCATTTCTGGTACTGGCCGGTCTCGGCGAGCAATAGCCCGGTACCAGGCTGGTTAGCCGGAATTCGGGTCAATTCCATCGCGACATCCGACCCGACAATTACCTCAGCCTGCCCGAAAGATCCACAAAATCCGCCCCATCTGGTGCCGAAAAGATCCCGTAAATTCGTGGGCACCACATCCGCAGAAGGCTTCTGCGTGCCCGAAATTACGGTCACGCTGGCGGCCCGACCGAGCGCCACAATTCGCCGAAGCTTCTCGGCTGCCGCTTTGCTCTCCTTGGTCCCGAGCGCCGTGATCTCGGCAAGCTCGTCGAGGACGAGCACGATTGCGGGGAAGACCGGAGCATGATGCGGCTCGATTTTGCGCAATTTGTATTCTTCGAGCCAGCGGTACCGGCGTTCGATGTCCGCGAGGGTCCTATTAAGAATCTCGACTGTCTGCTCGAATTCAGTCGCGAAAGCATCTGCCCGGTCCCTGAAAAGGCCCAGCTCCACCCTTTTAGGATCACAAAGTCGGAGATCGACACTGGGGTCGAGTGCGGCGGCGGCAATCAGCTCACTCGCGGCCACCGATTTTCCCGAACCGGGCAAACCGCCGAGCAAGATCGAACTTTGCCAAAGATCGACTTCGGCCGTGGAGCCGTCCTCGCAAACGCCGAAAGGTATCGGCCAAAAAATCCTCCAATAACCATGATCAAGTACGGGCCATTGACCGCGATCCTGGGTAAGTGGATCCTGATGCTGTAGGTGCATGATGATCCGGCCGGGTCGAGAGCCGGGGCCGAAAGTGGCATTGTGGGCGCCGAGTGCCCCGGCCAGAGCGTCACGGCGTTCGTCGTAATCCATGATCGTTTTGCCGGTACGCATAAGATCGATTTCGACGGATTTTCCCCAAGATTTCGGCGTGATCGCTCGAATTGCGACCGGATTTTCTTGGGTGGTGAGACGCTGGACCGTGAGCGCTTCGTAAATTGCGGCCCGCAATTGCGCCTCGTCCGAGCGTCCATAAATGGCCTTATAAAATGCGCTGTCGCCGAATTGATCCGCGTGAATTCCAGGGTTTTGCATTTCCGCCTGGTGCATATTCGCGATCGCTTTCCCGGCCTTGGCAGCGGTGTATCCGCCGGCGGCGAGATTGAACGCGCCTTTAAAAATACCCATTTCGTTACCAGCCCGCCGTAACGCCCGCGACCTCACGCATTAAATACGCAAATAAACCGATTTGTAGAATCAGAAGCCAGATTCCGGCTCGTGCGTTCATTTTCGTTTCCTTTCAGGCCGGGGGCAGTTTCCCACCCCCGGCCGTAATTGATTCAGGATTTCGCGGGTGCGGGTGCAGGAACGGCACTATTCGGAATGGTAATTTTGGCGCATTCCAAACTGACTGCGGTTGTGAAATTGTCCACCGGGCGAATTGATAATCGTGTTTCACCTTCGACCTTCAGAATTGTGCCCGGTTTGGCATTTACTTTTGTCGGTCCTAAAACCGTCGCATCGGCCAGATAGGTCGTACCCAAAGTGACAGCCGCCGGAACTCGATAAGCGATTCCTTTATCCCCGACTGCTAATTGCCGCAAATCGTCCGTTCGTTTACCGTCGCGCCAGACGTTTACCGTTTTCCCGTCCTTTTCGGCGTCCCCCATGAAAATCAGGATTAAATCGGCGGGGTTTACAGGGATTTCGAGCGAGCCTTTCATGCTGCCACACCCTCACCGCGAATTGCGACAATGAGTCTTTTATATCCGCGTGGGCTAGCCCAAACCGTCCCGTCCTCGTCGTAACCGAGGCCGCAATTCTTTTCCAAATCAAGATTGGTATGAACCCGCGAAATTAGGTTTTTGACCTGCCTTTCGGTGAGCTCATTAGCCAAATCGAAGTTGCTAATTTCGGAAATCGACGTCGTTATGAAAATTTCGCCAGGCAAATCCGTTTCGCGGATCCAGCACCCGCTTCGGCCGAGAGCCCCGGCAACGAGCTCACGCGCCTCTTCGATGTTGATCATAAAAATTCCCTTTTTTGTGTGTGTGCGGCGCCAGTCGGAGCCGCTAAAGTGACCATATCAGATGCTGCGCGGCGGGGCAACAACCGAGGACGCGCGGCGCGACAACCGAGGACGACTACGATGGGACCATGCCCGAGAGAATTGATCTTGTGACAGCCCGCGAGGCGGCCGAGCGCCTGGCGATTACAGACAAGGCCGCTACCAAGATCATCCGCACCGGAATGGCCGGCGCGATTTTCCAGCTCCAAATTGCCGGCCGACCCCCCACCGAAGCCGTGCGCGCCGATCTCGTGGATGATCTTGCAAAATGGCCATGGCTGCAAGATCATCCCGGTGCGTTCGTGGTGATCATGGGCGCAGCTCGAAACCTTGATGATCAAGAGGGTTGGCTCGCGGACCGCGACAACCGAGACGCAGTTCGATCATGGTGGCCCTGCGCCAACCCGGAAGATCAACAAATCTTGGTTGCGACGGTCGCAACATTTGCCGTGGCAGTTTTCAAAATCGTCGGATGGCGCCGAGAACGGGGACGGGTGGAATTTGATATTGAAGGTGCCTCGCATGAAATCAAAAAGATCTTCACGGGCCGGCGAATACCGGCAAAACGCGGCCCAGTGGCCTATGCACTCCCGCGCAATCCACCGATCAATGACGATAATCCGCCCCCCGGCAACAGAACATAGTGCAGCGCAGACCAACGAATGCTACCCTGTCACCGTGGTGCCAAACGACACCCGGAACAAATTCCGGAATCGAAGCCAGTGTCACGCAACCAAACCGGAGAGGAACCGATAAAACCGCTGGTCAGAACACACAAATACACAGAGCCGACGAGGGGACTTGAACCCCTAACCGCCCGATTACAAGTCGGGTGCGCTACCAATTGCGCCACGTCGGCAGTGACCGGTCGGCGGACAGCAGTCCTATCAGAAGCCCTGTCCGCGGCCCGATCCGGTCGGACGGCCCAGGGTAGCGACAAGCGGGGATTGTCAGCGCGGGATGGCAACCTCGGCGCATGAACCCGTCCAGTCTCCCAACGATGACGCCAGACAGGTCCGATGGCGAGGCCCGCAGCACTTCCCCGACTTCCGACGCATCCGCGATCGGCTCGCTCGGCGAGCAGGTTTTGCGCTTCGAGCGCGGGTGGTGGCCCGGGCGCGGCGGCAAGGATCGGGCGATTCGCGACTCCCTGGGCATCTCTCCGACGCGGTACTTCCAGGTGCTGAACCAGGCGATAGACAGCCCGGGATCGTGGTCGATCGACCCGGCTCTCGTCCATCGTCTGCGGCGCTGCCGGGCCCGCCAGCGGGCGGCACGACCTGGGCGATGAGATCGCCGGGTGGCTTTGGAGTCCCCCGTCAGCGGGCGAGAGTCGCCGCGCGGCCCGCGACGTATTCGGGCACATCGCGAAGAGCAGGGCGTTCGAGCCCGGCGACCTCGTGTATTTCGGCGGCGAAACCGTCGGCGGAACGCCGGAACTGGGTCAGAGATGTACCCGTCAGGCGGTCGGGCGCGACGTGGTCCTCCTTCCGGAGTCGCGCCATGGCCACCTTGATGATTTCCGTTGCCATGCGACCGAGTCGAAGATCGTCCTGATGGCGATGGAGTCTGGTGCCGAGGTCGACCTGGGCGATGGCCAGGGTTCCGCACCGGTCGGCGGTATCCACCAGGAGTCCGAAGTCCACGCCGTATCCACAGGGGAAGGGCAGGATTTCGAGCACTGAGCGGCGAACCGCGTACTCGCCGGCCAATGGTTGGACAATGTCGGCCAGCGCCGGCCAGTAGAGGTTCAACAAGGGTCGAGCAACCAACTCGGTTACCCGACCGCCACCGACAGTTGCCGGGCCCACGGCTTGTACCGGGCGGTGGTAGGCGGCCTTCACGAAGTCCACGCTCTCGTCGGTGAGCAAGGGCCCCAGCAGTCCGACGATGTGTCGGGCGGTGAACGACTCCAGATCGGCATCGACAAAGACGACAACGTCACCTCGGGAGGCGGCGACCGCGCGCCACATCGCCTCACCCTTACCCACGACCGCCGGAATCCGTCCGAGGATTTCGTCGCTGCGCAACACCCGCGCCCCTGCCGCCCGGGCCACGTCGGCGGTGGCGTCGGTTGATCCCGAATCAAGCACGATCAACTCGTCGACCAGGGGGTTGGTGCGCTCCATGAGGTTTCGCCGGACCTCACTCGCGATTCGACCCACTGTTGCCTGCTCGTTCAGCGCCGGAAGTACGACCGAGACGGTGGTCGACCGGCCATGAGACAGACGCTCCAACGACCAGTCGGAAGCGCTGGTCAGCGGGCGGACCCAACTGATCCGTGGATCCCTATCCAAGTTCTTACCTCTTCGCTCTCGTCAAATCGGATCCGTACGAGTTCGCCGGTCCACGCCGCCGCTGATACGATGGTGCTCCCTTGACGGCAGCGGTCGATTCTCCATTGGGGCGGCCGAGCTGATCGGTCAAGGATAACTTCATATCCGCTCATCCAGAGGGGCAGAGGGACCGGCCCGACGAAGCCCCGGCAACCAATGTGATTCGCGGTGTCGGCTTTTGCCCTTCACCCCGGTCGCACCAGGTGCCAATTCCGACCCGGACCACCTGACGTGGCGACCGGGACAGATGAGGAAAGAGGCCTCTGACCCGATGACGACAATTTCGCAACAACCCATACCGGCGCCGCTTGACGGCGCGCCCGCAACGACGCCGGGTGTTCTCGATTTCGGCCCGGCGCGGGGCCTTGTATGCCGCGAGTGCGGCGCAGAGTTCGAGTTGGGCGCCGCCTACTCGTGTGCTGAGTGTTTCGGGCCGCTGGAGGTCAAGTATGACTTCGGGGCGGTCAGCCGTGAACGCATTGAGGCCGGCCCGCTGTCGTTGTGGCGGTACTCCGATCTGTTGCCCGTGCCGAGCAACGCGGCCAACAAGCTGAACCTGGCTCCCGGATGCACGAAGCTGATCAAGGCGGACAACCTGGCGCGCGAGCTGGGCATGAGATCGCTGTGGATCAAGGATGACAGCGGCAATCCCACCCACTCCTTCAAGGACCGGGTGGTTGCGGTTGCCCAGGCTGCCGCCCGGGAACTCGGACTCGGGACGTTGTCCTGCGCGTCCACCGGAAATCTCGCCCATGCCGTCGCCGCAGCCGCGGCTCGCGGCGGAATGAAGTCGGTGGTGATCGTCCCCCAGGATCTGGAGGACGGGAAAATCGTCTCGGCGGCTGCCTACGGTGGGGTGTTGCTGGCCATCGAAGGCAACTACGACGCGGTTAACCGACTGTGCTCCGAGTTGATCGGCGAGGAGCTGACCGCTGATTGGGGCTTCGTCAATGTGAACCTGCGCCCCTACTACGCAGAGGGTTCCAAGACCGTCGGGTACGAGATCGCCGAGCAGCTTGGATGGCGGCTGCCACAGCAGGTTGTCGTACCCGTCGCTTCGGGAGCTCTGCTGGTCAAGGTGGACAAGGCGTGGCGGGAGCTGGTGGCCACGGGTTTGGTCGAATCGACCGATTACCGGGTCTTCGGCGCCCAGGCGACCGGTTGTTCTCCCGTGGCCCAGGCTTTCGAGGCCGGTCACGACGTGGTGAGGCCCGTCAAGCCCGACACGATCGCCAAGTCGCTCGCCATTGGCAATCCCGCCGACGGCCCCTATGCCCTGGATGTCGTGCGCCGCACAGGCGGCAGTTTCGGTTCGGTCAGCGACGAGGAGATCGTCGAGGGGATACACCTGCTGGCCCGCACTGAGGGGGTATTCGCGGAGACCGCGGGCGGGGTGGTGATCGCCACGCTTCAACAACAGTTGGCTTCCGGCACCATTGATCCCGATCAGGAAACCGTGATTCTCAATACGGGAGACGGCCTGAAGACCCTGGACGCCATCATCGGGCAGGTCGGGCCGACCGCGACGATTCCTCCGGATGTCGCCGCCGTCCGGGAAGCGCTGGCTTAGCGTGTGGAGCCAACGAGACCACCGAGGCCACCGAGGCCACCGAGGCCACCGAGACAAACAGACCGCCGCAAACCAATTCAGTGAGAGGTGATTTACAAATGAGCGAAGCAGAAGTAGTCGTGCGGGTGCCGACCATTCTCCGGACTTACACGGGGGGAGCCGCCGAGGTGACGGTCGTTGATGCGGCGAACCTTGCCGAGGTGCTCGATGAGTTGGATCGACAAGCGCCGGGGATCAAGGGCCGGATTCTGGACGATGCCGGCGCCTTGCGGCGGTTCGTGAATGTCTACGTCGGCGACGAGGACGTTCGGTTCGCCGACGGGCTCAAAACGGTGACACCGGGCGGCACGCATGTCAGCATTATCCCCGCCGTTGCAGGTGGCTGAGGCCGCATCCGCTATGGTTGTCGTGGTCGATCGTTCATCAAGCACCACCCGAGCAAGGGTCAGCGCGAAGTTCGGCACCGACCCGAGGGTGGCAATCCGCTTCCCGAGATGACCGAAGCAAGGGATAAGTTTCAATATGAGTACACCCGTGACCGGCACCGTCAAGTGGTTCAACTCCGAGAAGGGCTACGGCTTTCTCTCGGTTGACGGCACCGACCGCGACGTTTTTGTTCACTACAGCGCGATCGAGATGGACGGCTTCCGCACGTTGGAAGAGGACCAGCGAGTCCAGTTCCAGATCGTTCAGGGCCCGAAGGGCCCGCAGGCCGAGACTGTTCGGCCCGCCTAGTTAGTTTGGCCTCACCGCCCCGTAGTCGGCAGCAATGCCGGCTCCGGGGCGGTTTGCTGTCCCGGAGCGTTTTCGTATCGGCAAAACCGGTGACGTGAGCCACCCCGGCGCTTGCACTCTCCCGCCCCGAGTGCCAACATGTGCGTTAGCACTCTCGACCCCAGAGTGACAACTGAGTCGAGCCCATGGGCCCGGTTCCGGAGTTTCGCTGGGGTCGTGCGGTGTGATCAGCCCTGGTCGCAGGCGAGGTCTGATGCGGAGTCGAGAAGGGATCGGCCCGGGTCAGACCGACCGTCG
>JAUYKX010000079.1 GCA_030699055.1 Candidatus Nanopelagicales bacterium | reverse complement strand
TTTACACCTCCGGGACCACCGGCAAGCCCAAGGGCGTCGAACTGCTGCACCGCAACTGGGGCTACATCGGGGCGGCGGTCGACGCTGTCGAGATCCTCACCATCGACGACGTCCAGTTCCTCTGGTTGCCGATGGCTCACGTGTTCGGTTCCGTGCTGTTGGCCCTGCAACTCGAGGTCGGTTTCGTCACGGCCGTGGATGGCCGGGTGCCGAAGATCGTGGAAAACCTGCCCGTGGTTCGTCCGACCTTGATGGGGGCCGTTCCGCGAATCTTCGAGAAGGTCTATGCGGCCGTGATGGCCGGTGCTGCCGCCGAGGGCGGGGCCAAGGGGAAGATCTTCAAGTGGGCGTTGGAGGTTGGCAAGCAGTACAAGGACATCGAGCTGGAGACCGGCAAGGCGCCGGGTGGCCTGCTCGGCATGAAGTTCTCGATCGCCGACAAGCTGGTGATGAGCAAGATTCGGGACAAGCTCGGTGGCCAGGTGCGGTACTTCATCTCGGGCTCGGCCGCGTTGGCGAGCGAGGTGGCGGAATTCTTCAACATCGCCGGAATGCCGATCCTCGAAGGCTACGGTTTGACCGAGACCACTGCCGCCACGACCATTGTGCGGCCCGACAACATCAAGTTCGGCACGGTGGGGGAGCCGGTGCCGGGCACCGAGGTGCGGATAGCCGACGACGGCGAGATCCTGATCCGGGGTGGCGGAATCATGCGCGGCTACCACAACCGGCCGGATGCGACCGCCGAGGTGTTCGAGCACGGCGACGGTTGGTTCTCCAGTGGTGACATCGGCGTGATCGACTCGATGGGTCGGTTGCGGATCACCGATCGAAAGAAGGATCTGGTCAAGACTTCGGGCGGCAAGTACATCGCGCCCTCGGCGATCGCCGCGCAGTTCAAGGCGATTTCGAGTGTGGCCGGCAACATGGTGGTGTTCGCCAACAACCGCAATTTCGCGTCGGCGATCATCACCTTGGATCCCGATGCCGCGGCCAAGTGGGCCTCAGAGCGCGGCAAGCCGACCGACCTGGCGACGCTGACCAAGGACCCCGATCTGTTGGCGATGATCCAGGCCGATGTGGACAAGCTCAATGCCGGGCTGAACCGCTGGGAGACGGTGAAGAAGTACAAGATTCTCGACCGCGATCTGACGATCGAAGACGGCGAACTCACTCCCAGCCTGAAGGTCAAGCGCAACGTGGTCGAAGAGCACTTCAAGGATCTGATCGACGCGATGTACAAGTGACGGAGCAGACCGTCGACTAGTCACCATCCCGAATGGGCGCTCCCGGCGACCGTCTTCGACGGCGCGGGGCGGCGCCCATTCGGCGTCTACGTTCACATTCCCTGGTGTGCCAAGCGGTGTTCGTACTGTGACTTCAACACGTATGTGAAGCAGGAGCAGTCTGGCGGACTGGGTGGGCCGATCGACTCGGTTCGGGATCTGGAATTCGAACTGAGGCGGTTGCGCGAGCTTGCCGGGTCCAACGCTCGTCCGGTGGCGACGCTGTTCTTCGGAGGCGGTACGCCGACCCTGCTGGCTCCGGAGGCTCTGGGGCGCTTGGTGGACGTGGTTCGCGAGGAGTTCGGTTTGGAGCCGGACGCGGAGGTGACGACCGAAGCCAATCCGGAGACTCTCGATCGGTCGATCTTGTCTCGACTTCGGGAAGTGGGATTCAATCGGCTGAGTATCGGTCTGCAAAGCGCGGTCGGGGCCGTGCTGCAGACGCTCGGACGCGAACACGACGCTGATCGGGGGCTTGAGGCCGTGCGTTGGGCCCGGGACGCGGGTTTCGACAACCTCAGCGTGGATCTGATCTACGGCTCACCCGGGGAGTCGATCGATGATTGGCGCCGATCGGTGGAGGCTGCCATCGAGGTGGGCGTGGATCACGTCTCCGCCTATGCGCTGAAGATCGAACCGGGAACCGCCATGGGGGCCAGGCGCCGCCGGGGGGAGCTGCTCGATCCGAGCCCGGATGATCTGGCCGATCGCTACGAATTGGCCGACGAGGCGTTTTCGCGGTCGGGCAGGCCCTGGTACGAGGTCTCCAACTGGGCTCGACCGGGCAGGGAATGCCGCCACAACCTCGGGTACTGGCGGGGTGACGACTGGTTGGGGGTCGGCCCAGGTGCGCACAGTCATATCTCGGGTGTCAGGTGGTGGAATGTGAAACACCCTCGGCAGGCGGCCGGGCTGTTGGCCGACGGTCGATTGCCGATTGACTCCGGGGAAATGCTGAGTCGGCCCGAGCAGGAGATGGAATCGGTGATGCTGGGAATCCGGCTGCGGGACGGTATCGAGGTGCCGGAGGGCGCGGAGCAAGTTGTTGGTGATCTTGTGGTCAACGGGTTGCTCGATCCGGACGCGGCGGCGGTCGGTCGCGCGATCCCCACCCGACGAGGCAGGCTGCTGGCCGACGTCATCACCCGTGGACTCGTCGGCTGAAGGTGAACGGCTTGGACATGTCGGGTGTCCGATATTGGCGATGTGATCCTTTCGATCGCTATGCTCGGCGCGCAAGCAAGGAAATCATCCGCCCGAGGGAGAAGACATCATGAGCCAGCAACCACCCCCACCGCCACCGCCCGGTGCTCAGCCACCGCCATCGCCGCCCGGGGCCCAGCCACCGCCGCCCCCTTACGGAGGCACGCCGGGAGGCTTCTCAGTCGGCAACGCCTTCAACTACGGCTGGACGAAGTTCCAGGCCAACCTGGCTCCGCTGCTCGTCGCGGCTGTCATCCTGGTCGCGGTCTGGGCAATCATCTACTTCGTATTCCAGGTGGCTTTCGGCTCTCTGGCGGTTGGCAGTGCCACCGTGTGTACCTGGGACGTGAATGCGGCCGGGGTGATGGAATACAACTGCTCCGGTGGCGGACTGGGCT
>JAUYKX010000078.1 GCA_030699055.1 Candidatus Nanopelagicales bacterium | reverse complement strand
CGAAGCCCTCGGCGGATGTCGGGTAGAGGACCACGGCCGCATGACGCAGCAGCCAGTTGCGCTCGGGGCCAGGTACATGGTCCAGTCGCAACATTTTGCGGCCATCAAGTGACCGCGAAAATTCGCGCAGAACCGCAGCTTCCTCGGCATCCGATGATCCCGTCTCCATGTGGTGCCCGAGCAGTACCAGACCCAGATCAGCGTGGCCGCGGCTCTTCAGCTCAAGCCAGGCTTTGATGGCCAGGTCCCGGTTTTTGTGCAGGAGATCCGTGCCGACCACGAGCAAGAACGGCCCACTGGTGATCTCAGGGGGCACGGCCGCCGGGCGGGTTTCGGCATCGGAATTGCCCAGGTGACCGGCTCCCAGCGGCACCACGCTAAGGCGATCCGCGGGTAGATCGAAACCGTGAGCCACTACCTCGTCGGCGACGTCGGCGGAGATCGTGATCACTCGATCGACACTTTCGAAGCCGAGTGCAATCACCCTGCGGTGCGAGACCAGATCCTCGGCGGAGACATATTCGGGAATATCAAAGTTGATCAGATCGAGGACTGTGAGCACGGTGCGGGCGGACTCCTGGGACCAACGCCCCCACGGCCCGCGAGGGGGTCGCAGCCGGGGCTGGAACGGTCGATGAATGATGTCGACGGGGCCGCGACCCAGAGCGCCGGGTCGGGTAGCGGCAGTGACTCCGACTTTGGCCAGGGAGTCCAGGTGCTCTGCGTAGGCAGGCAGGCCCGAGGCGCCAGTGGCGACGCAGATCGAGCGCACGCGGGGTTCGGCAGCCAGGGCTGTGACCAGTTCCACCACCTGAACCTGAGTGCCGCCTTGAACGGGCCCCAGGCAGGTGGCGTCGATCGCGATGTCGAGCCCGAACACGCGAGAGCGCAGGAGCGCGAACACGCCGGGCTGCAATCTCTCGCCAACGCCTGCGCCAGCGTCGGGCGGGACTTCGATGGTCCGGCCGGGGGCAGCATCGGCGGGCGTCCGGCCCGGCAGGTACACAGTCGGGTCCAGCAACACCCGGAAGCCGCGCGCGATCGCCGCGCGGGACGCATCGCGGATGCTCTCATTCAGCCCAGCGGACGACCCGGGCGCGAACGTGGTGGCCCACGGGACATTTACGGCCTGAACCCAACCTCCGGACCGATCCAGGCGAACTGGCGCACATTCGGTCGGAAGTAGTTGGTTGACCCGAGCAGCGGTGAGTTCAGCGGCGCTGGCATCGCCACGTCGTCTCCCGGCCCGGTCCTCATCGAATAGGCACGTATGGTCCGGTCGATCGGAGACAAACGAGACCAGGGCGTTGCGGCGATCGCTGGTGATCACTTCGACAGCTCGGGTCACAAACCTTGGCGGCAGTTCGGTGGGCGCTTCGAACATGATCGCGACCCGCGCATCGGTGCGAGCGCCAGCGGCGTCACTCAGCACGTTCCATGGGCTGGTGGGGGTCACCACCAAGCGGGCGATGGGTCCGTCGGATGTTTCGTTTGGTGGAAAACCGCACCAGTAGATCTGCTGGACCAGCGGCTCGGCCGACAGGGATCTCGCCAAGTCCAACCAGTCGGCCCGCTGGGCGCCGGAGGACTCGACCGCGAGCACCGCAACGGCGACCACGTTCATCTAGTCATCCAGAGGGGCACGCTCGACCATCTCGCCAACCCACTCCTCAAACTGACGCTGAGGTCGCCAACCAGTGGTCGCGGTCAGCAGACTCGAATCTCCCCGCAACTCGGGAGCGTCGGTGGCGCGCAGCAGCGCGGGGTCGGTTCGGATGAAGTCCTGCCAGTTCGCGATGCCGACCGATGCGAAGGCGGCGGCCACGAAATCGCCCACGGTTCGACTGACCCCGCTGGCGACGACGAAGTCCTGGGCCGCGCGCCTATCCGCGATCGCGATCATCGCGGCGGCGACGTCGGAGGCATGCAGCCAGTCGCGGCGAGCAGCCAGGTTGCCGAGCACCAGTTCGTCGGCCAGCCCGGCATGGATACGAGCGACTCCCCGGACGATCTTCCCGGTGACGAATGTCGCGGGGCGCAGGTGCGATTCATGATTGAAAAGGATCGCGTTGCTACCCAGGAGTCCCTGCGCCCGAAATGCGCCGAGCATGAACTGGGCGGCGACCTTGGAAACGCCGTACGGGTTCAGCGGGTTGAGCGGGGTTGTTTCACTGAAGGGCAGAGGAGCGTCTTCCGCAAATACCTCCGCGCTGGAGGCGTTGACGATGAATGGATGGTCGATGCCGCTGGTTCGCAATTGGTTCACGGCCGCCAGCAACGTGCAGGTTCCCACCGTGTTGGCGGTGAGGTAGTCGGCCGGTCTCGCCCACGATCCGCCGACTGAACTCAGCCCGGCCAGGTGAAAGATCACATCCGGCCGAAGTTCTTCCAGTGTCGAGGTAACCAATGCCGCATCGGTGACATCCAGGCAGCCCAATTCGCCGTCGCGGGCGCGGTGATCCGGGGCGAAGTCCGACTCGGCCAGACTGGTACTGCGCACCCGCCACCCGCGGGCCAGCAGCTGGTCGGCGAGGAACCACCCGTCTTGTCCGGCCGCACCGGTGATGAGAGCGAACATGTCGGCCCTACGGGGTGTCGGTCAGCCGACGGGCGCGCCGAGTTTCGATCTCGAGGTCGGATTCGACCATCATCGCGATCAACTCGTTGAACCCGACCGCCGGTTTCCATCCCAGCACGTCGCGGGCCTTGCTCGGGTCGCCGATCAGCAGGTCGACTTCGGCGGGCCGCATGAAGGCTGGATCCTGGCGAACGTATCCGGACCAATCGTCGACCCCGATCGCGGCGAATGCGGCATCGAGTAGATCCGAAACGGAATGGGTATCGCCGGTGGCAATCACATAGTCGTCCGCGGTTGGCTGCTGCAGCATCAACCACATCGCCTCTACGTAATCGCCCGCGTATCCCCAGTCCCGCTTCGCGTCGAGGTTGCCCATGACGATCTCGTCCTGCAAGCCCAGTGAGATGCGGGCGACCGCTTGGGAAACCTTGCGGGTGACGAATTCGTGTCCTCGGCGCGGAGACTCGTGGTTGAACAGGATCCCCGACGACGCGTGCATGCCATACGACTCTCGGTAGTTGATCGTCATGTAGTGGCCGAACACTTTCGATACACCGTAGGGAGAGCGGGGCCAAAGCAGGGTCGTTTCGCGCTGCGGGACTTCCTGAACCTTCCCGAACATCTCCGAACTGGACGCCTGGTAGAAGCGAACCCGGTCGAGGTCGGCGCCTGCCCAAACGCGGACCGACTCGAGCACGTTCAGCACACCCATCGCCGTGACGTCGGAGGTGAGTTTGGCCTGTTGCCATGAATACGCGACATACGAGATCGCCCCGAGGTTGTAGATTTCGTCCGGACTGGATGTGTCCATTGCCCGGATCAGGCTGGCCATGTCCATCAAGTCGCCCGCTATCAGCTTGACTCCGGGTACCGTCCGGCGGACCATGCGCTCCTTGGGGTTGTTCTGCCCGCGGATCAGGCCGTAGACGTCGTACCCCTTGCTCAGGAGCAACTCGGACAGGTAGAGACCGTCTTGTCCTGTGATCCCGGTGATCAAGGCGTTTGGCATCAGTCTTCCTAACGATGTGGTCGTGAGCGGACTCGCTCAGGCTACCTGTTGCTCTCGGGTTGCCGGCCTTTGACGAGCCAGTTCCAGGTGTCGGCGGCGTATTGGTCCCAGGTGGGTAGTTGGCGGTTCCTGGCTTGTTCGGCCAGTTGCTTCACGTACTCGTCATCGGTGAGCAGCAGCCGCATCCCGGCGGTCACCTCGGCTTGAACGTGTGGGTTGACGAAGTGCGCGCCGCCGCCTTCACCGATTTCGCGCATCGAGCCGTGACCAGACAGCAACACCGGCGTGCCGGAGGCGATGGATTCGGCTGCGGGCAGCCCGAAGCCTTCGGTGATGGACACGAATACGGTGAATCGGGCCAGTTGGTACGCCGACCAGAGCAGTTCCTCGCTGGCCTCCGAGATCACGCGAACTGGGCG
>JAUYKX010000075.1 GCA_030699055.1 Candidatus Nanopelagicales bacterium | reverse complement strand
CGGAAACCATCGGGTGGTGGTGTCCGTCGAATGGCTCGGCAATCGGCTTCGGATCGAGGTAACCGATGACGGTCCTGGCCTGCCCATTGGTTTCGACCCCGCGGACAACCGGGGTTTGGGCCTGCAGATAGTCCGCACCCTGATCACAGAGGAGTTGGGGGGATCAGTTTGCTGGGAGCCCGTCAGTCCCCGAGGCACTGTGGCCGCCGTCGATCTGGTTGTTCCGGAGTCCGATCAGTCGGACTGACGACCGGGATACCCGCTGTTCAATCTCAGGCCGAACGCACCTGAACCGCGCGTCGACGGAGCAGTCGACGGTCATCTTCGCTCATTCCGCCCCACACCCCCGACTCCTGGCAGGTCTCCAACGCCCACTGCAAGCACAGCTCGCGAACCTGGCACGACTGACAGATCCGCTTCGCTTCGTCGATCTGCAGCAGCGCGGGTCCGATGTTTCCTATTGGGAAGAACAGCTCCGGATCCTCGTCACGGCAGGCAGCCTGGTGGCGCCAGTCCATGCGGTACTCCTCCCAGAGTGAAGCGCTGATCTCAACGCGTGTCGTCGTGCGACTCCGTCGATCCGGGCAACATCATCACCATCGGAACAAGGACCGGAGCCGGCGCTTCGTTGTCCGTGGCGTATTGTGCCCCGGATGAAGCCGCTCGAATAGGGTCACATACTCTTGATCGGCTGGCAAGAGCATCGGGCTGGGTGTCAGCCTTCCGTCGTGTCGCCTTGGTCACACGGGGAATTCATGTTGGTGACCAACGGTCTACGCAGAGTGACGAAATCGGCTCGCGCGTTGGCCGCCAACTCAGGCCACAACTTGGATCGCGGCAGCTACGGAACGAAATTCCACCCGCGAAACCTCTCCCATTCCCTCGCCGTCGATCTGTAGCGACGTTGGAACATTGCACATGATCGTCAACTGGGTCAGGTCGTGGCGGGCCACGACATTGCTTCCGGATCGGGAGGATTTCTGCGAGAACATTCGGCGGGCGTAGGACAGTGAAGCCGGCAGGGACAGGGAACGCGCGGCCCATAGGTCCAATCCGGCGTCGAATGAAGCCATTGGCGATGGATTCACCGGTAGAGCACCCAGGAAGGTCCAAGGGGAGGTGTTCTGAACGAAGGCCACGAACACACCTCGGTTGAGCGGCTCACCCGGGACATGCACCGCTAGTTGCGGATGCCGGCGGTTCGTCGCGAACAGGCGGCGAACGGTGGTCAGCAGATACCGGCTGTAGGTGGCCTCGTGGCCCGCGCGACGGGCCGACTCCATGGCCGCGATGATTTCCGCGTCGATTCCCAGGCCGGTATTGATCGTGAAATACCGGGCACCGGTGAGCTCAGGGCCGGACGCCAACCCCAAACTGATCGTCCGCCGCGCTCCGGACTTGAGTCGAGCCATCAGTTCTCCCGTGGCCTCGATCGGGTCGGCCGGGTATCCGAGAGCGCGGGCGAAGACATTGGCGTTTCCTGCGGGCACGACGCCCAGAACCGGAGTGTCGGGGCCCGGTCCACGCCCCTGTAGAAGGCCGTTGACGACCTCATTGACCGTTCCGTCACCACCCAGGGCAATGACGTAATCAAACCCTCCGCGCCTTGCCTCCGTGGCCAGGTCGGCGGCATGACCACGGTGGTCGGTGCGGGCCACCTCCAGTCGGAGTTGATGGGCCAACGCCGCGATCAGCACCTCGCGCACGCGTGACGTGGTGGTGGTCGCGTTTGGGTTGACGATCAGGAGTCCGCGCATTCTTCAATCCTGCAGCAATCCGGCTCGCAGAGATTGCAGGGATCGAGCCAAGATGCGCGATACCTGCATTTGGGAGACCCCCAACTCGGAAGCGATTTCGGACTGGGTCATGTTTTCGACAAACCGCTTTCGCAGGACTTGTCGATCGCGGCCGGGCAGTCGTTGCAGCAACGGCCGCAACGACTCGTGATTGTCGACGTGTTCGAATGCCCCATCGACATCGCCGATGGTTTCGGCCAGAGGATCCTCGGCGGAGTCACCACCAAGCGGGCCGTCCAATGGAGCCGGCCAGTATGCGTTGGCCGACTCGAGTCCTTCCAGCACGTCGTCTTCATCCACTCCCATGTGTCGAGCCAGTTCGCGCACGGTCGGGGAACGGCCGAGTTCCTGCGTTAGTTGGTCGGTAGCCAGCGAAGTGCGGTGCCGCAGTTCCTGTAACCGGCGGGGAATGCGAATCGCGGTGCCGCGATCACGAAAATGTCGCTTGATCTCACCGATGATGGTTGGCGTCGCGTACGTCGAGAACTGCAGGCCACGTTGGGAATCGAATCCATCGACAGCCTTGATCAGCCCTATTGTGGCCACCTGAACCAGATCGGCATATGGCTCTCCTCGATTTTGGAAGCGTCGGGCCAGATGTTCGGCCAAGGGCAGGTGCATGGTCACGAGCTCATCCCGGATCACCGCCCGCCGAGGGTCGGTAACCGGCAGGCCGGAAAATTCACTCAGCAGCGCTTGCTCTCGCTTGCGATCGCGATCCGACCATCGCCGTTTTGTATCCGGCAATCGGGTTGTGATCACGATGCGGAACCCGTCGGTCCCCGGGCGCGAATGCGCAGTCGCAGCACGGCCCGGCCGTCGCGTGAGGCGCGGGTGGAAACGTCGTCGACGAGTGCCTGCAGAACCGTCCAGCTGAAGGACTTCCTCGGGGGCAACCATCGGTGTCGCAACCGGGCGGTGACTGCGATGTCCAACGTCGACGGCGGCTGAATGATCATCCGAAGGTCCAGCGATGAACCCGGTGCGGTATCGGTCAGCAGCAAAGAACACGCCTCGTCGACCGCCAGGCGGACGTCATC
>JAUYKX010000072.1 GCA_030699055.1 Candidatus Nanopelagicales bacterium | reverse complement strand
TGGTCGTCGGGTACCTGATTGGCGCGATCAACCCTGCGGTTCTGATCACCAGGGCCAGGGGAGTGGACATCCGGGCAACGGGCTCGGGTAACCCCGGGGCCACCAACGTCGGGCGCGCGTTGGGCCCGGCGGCCGGAGTGTTGGTCGCCCTGTTGGACGTCGCCAAAGGCGCGTTGCCGGTCCTGCTGTTCACCTGGTTGGCCGGGCCGGTGGCCGGTGGTTGGGCGGGCCTGGCTGCCGTGATTGGCCACATCACTTCGCCGTTTCTTCGCGGACGGGGCGGTAAAGGTGTGGCGACCACCATCGGAGTGCTCGTCGCCTCCCACCCCCTTTGGCTGATTCCTGTTCTCGGTGTGGCGGTGGTCGTCATCCTGATCACGAGAGAGGTGGGTTTGGGCAGTGCGGCCGGAGCCGTCGCCCTCATCGTGGTTGCCCTGGTCGACCACGGGGTGTGGGAGTCGTCCCTGGTGGGGGTGCTGTTGGGTCTGCTGATCTTGTTGCGGCATGGCGGAAATCTCCAAAGGTGGTTGCGACACCGGCGCGACTCGTTCGGCAACGCGGATCCTTGATCTCTTTGGCTGATTCCACAACTGGCGGGTAGGCCGGCGGTTGTCCACCGCAGTGGCCGGACCCCCAAATCGGTCGGCTACGGGTGTCATCTTCAGGGGATGAATCAACCCAACGAGGAATTCGACTGGCGTCGTGTCGGCCGGTCGCGCTGGGCGGTCGAGCCCAAGGCCATCGGGATCATCGTCGCAATCTGTGTGGTTGCCGTGCTGGTTGCCGTGCTGGTGGTGACGCGGTCGGCAGCTGGGTCGACCGGCGCCCAACCGATTGTCGTGTCGGCGACGGGGGCGCCGTCGGACAACTTGATCGGCACCGGCCCAACTGCGGGCAAGGTGGGGGCATCGGTCAGCCCCGGATTGGGAACTCAATCCGCTGCCGCGGTCGGCGCAGGCGTTCCGGGGGAGTCCGAATCCCAGGTGGTCGTGCATGTCGTGGGTCCGGTGCGGCGGCCTGGTCTGGTGCGTTTGCCCGCCGGCTCGCGGGTGGGTGACGCCATCGCGGCCGCCGGAGGTCTCACGACTGCCAGTCGACCTAAACCTCGCGCGGTCAATCTGGCCCGCGTCGTGCAGGACGGCGAACAGGTCGACGCCAGCGGCCGAGATCAGCCGGGTCCGGCGGGCGCAGCGCAAGGGGGTGCGGTGGCGTCGGCCAAGGGGTCTGACGGACTGCTCGATCTGAATCGGGCGACCATGGCGGATCTGGAGGAGTTGCCGCGAGTCGGCCCGGTCACGGCGCAGAAGATTATCGATTTCCGGCAACAGCACGGTCGCTTCGATTCGGTCGAACAGCTTAAGGAAATTGCGGGAATCGGGGATCGAACATTCGAGCAGCTTGCGCCGCTGGTGCGGGTGTAGGTCGGTGAGGATCAGCCTGAGCGATTTCGGATGAAACGACATCAATCGGGGCTCGAACTGGCCCCGGAGTCTGCGCCGGAACTGGCCTCGGAGCCGGAAGGCGCGGGCCCGGGCGTCGATTTGCGGCTGATGCCGTTCGCGGTCGGTCTCTGGGTGTCCGAGGCGGCAGTCCTGGGTCGGTCGGGTCAGGAATCGGGGCCGACGCCAGGTGACCTGGCTCGGACGTTGGGTATCGGCGGGCTGGTGGTGCTGGTCGCGTTCGCGGTCGTGGCGATGATCGGCCGGCGTCGGTGGGTGGGCTGCGGTAACTCGGGGGCTGGCGTTCGTCCGACCTTCTCGGCGGTGGTCGTTCTGGTGGTCGGGGCCTTGGCCGGTGGGGTTCTGGCCGTTGCGCACTCGGCGGCGCTGGATGTCGAGCCGATTCCGGAACTGGTGCGTAGTCGGTCGTCCGTCGAGGCCATCGTCGTCCCCCGGACCGAGCCCCGGCTGTACCGGACGGGCGGTGGGTCCGGGTCCATGCGCCGCCGGTGGAGTGCGCGGGCGGACGTCATCGAGTTGCGGAGCGGTGAGCGGGTCAGCGAATTGCGGGCGCCGGTAGTGGTGCAGGGCTTCACCACGCCGAGGGGCGCGGCCGAAAGCGTTTTGCCGGGCGCCACCGTCCGTGTCCGAGGAGTCCTCGAGCAGGGGCGGGCCGCGCGACCGGAATCGGCACGGCTTCTCGTCCAAGGTGAGCCGGAAGTAGTGGCGCCCGAGCCTTGGTATCAGCGGTGGGCCGGGCAGATTCGGGCGTCGTTGCGAAACGCCAGCGCGGGGTTGGCGCCGGACGCCGGGGGTCTGTTGCCCGGTTTGGCCGTGGGCGATGAGAGGGCGTTGCCTCCGGAATTGGCGGACGCGATGCGATCGGTCGGCATGAGTCATTTGACCGCCGTCAGCGGATCGAATCTGGCCATCGTTACGGGGCTGGTTCTGCTGTTGTTACGAGCGTGTCGACTGCCGCGCCCGATGGCGGTGGGCATGGCAGCCGTGGCCATGCTCGGCTTCGTCGTGGTGGTCGGTTTCGAGCCCAGCGTTGAGCGTGCTGCGGTCATGGGCGGCATCGCATTGCTCGCCATCGGCCTCGGTCGGCGTCGGGTTGGGCTGAGTGCGCTCCTGGCTGCCATCGCACTGCTACTTCTCGTGGATCCGTGGCTGGCCCTGTCCTGGGGATTCGCGCTCTCCGTCGCGGCTACAGCAGGACTCCTGGTTGTGCTCGGGCGAAGCCGGGATGGTCGTCGAAATCGAGCCGAAGACCGCACCCCCCGAACTCGCAAGCTCATCAAGGATGCCCTGGCCGTCGCGATCGTCTGTCAGCTGGCCACGGCTCCGTTGATCGCCGCCATGGGCAATGGCCTCAGCTTGGTGGGATTTTTGGCCAATGGGCTGGCTACCCCAGCCGTGCCGGTGGCGACCGTCCTGGGTCTGCTGGCCGCCGTCGCCGGACTGTGGGCCCCTGGCCTGGCCGAAATCTTGGCCCACGGAGCCGGTTGGGGTACAGCCTGGATCGCCGGAGTGGCTCGGTTCGCGTCCGAGCTTCCCGGGGCGACGGTTCCCTGGCCCGAGGGCGCCGCCGGTGCACTATTCCTCGGCGCCATCATCGCGGCGGGAGCCCTGCTGTTTCGTTGGTTGCGCGGGCGGTGGCGGGCTTTTCAGGGAGAACGCCCCGCAACGCACCTCCTCGGACGTACTTCGCACAGCAGCGGCCCCAAGTGGATCATCCTGGTGGTCGGGGTTGTCGCAGGCGCACTACTCCTGGCTCGGCTGGCGAGCACAGTCACGAACCCATCCTGGCCACCGGCGCAGTGGGCGGTCGTCTTCTGTGATGTCGGGCAGGGCGACGCCACTGTGCTGAAGTCCGGGGAAGGTCATGCGGTAGTGGTCGATGTCGGGCCGGAACCGTCAAGGGTTGATCGCTGTCTACGAACTCTCGAAATCAGCGTCATTGATCTGCTGGTAATCACTCACTTCCACGCGGATCACGTCATGGGTCTGCCCGGTGCGCTGCGCGGAAGGGCCGTTGGTCGCGTGGTCATGTCACCAATCCGCGATCCACCCGACGGAGCCCGGCAGGTCGAACGGTGGCTCGCCGACGGTCACTTGATGGCCGTTGCTGCCGCTGTCGGAGAAGAGGGGCGGGTCGGAACCGTTGGGTATCGAATCGTTTGGCCGAGCCGTCGGATCGACACGGGATCGATCCCGAACAACGCGTCGGTGACCTTGCTCGCGGAGGTTGATGGTATTTCGCTGTTGTTGCCAGGCGACCTGGAGCCAGCGGCCCAACAGGCCTTGATGGATTCGGTCCCGGCGCCCGGAGTCGACGTGATCAAAATCCCGCATCATGGCTCGCGGTTCCAGGATCCGGATCTGATCACCTGGGCGGGCTCACGGGTGGCGGTTGCCTCTGCCGGGCAGGGGAATGACTACGGTCATCCGGCGACCGAAACTCTGGCTGCCTGGCGCCAAGCGGGTGCTGTTGTGATGCGGACTGATGCGGATGGCGACGTCGCTGTGGGGCCCGAAAGGGAGATCCCAGAAGAAGCCCCGCCGGCCATCGGGATCTGGGCCCGGAATCGCGGCGAGTGAGGTCGTGGCATGCTCTGACCCGATGTCACGACAACCACCTCCTGGGCTGACGGTCACCGTCGGCCCCGAGCAGTTCTTCGTCGAACGTGCGGTCAACGACGTCGTTGAGCAGGCCCGGGCGCTGGACCCAGAAGTGGAGGTGCGACGAATCGATGCCTCGGTTCCCGGTGCGGCCGGTTTGGTCGATCAGGCCTGTTCTCCGACGCTGTTCGGTGCGTCGAGTGTGGTTGTGGTTGCCGAGGTCGAAGCCGGGGAGGAGTCCGTTGCCCGGGCCATCGTGGCGGCCGCCGAGTTGGCCGATCCGGGCCTATGGATCGTGGCCTGCCATCAGGGAGGTCAACGGGGCAAGAAGATCCGCGACATCCTCACGGATGCCGATGCGCTGGTCGTCGAGTGCCCGGAGATCAAGCGGGGCCGGGCGATGAGCGAATTCGCCACTGCCGAATTGCGCCTCCACGGCAAGTCGGCCGGACCGGATGCGCTCAGCCTCCTGATCGCGACAAGGGGCGCCGACGCGCGAAGTCTGGCCTCAGCCTGCGCCCAGCTGGCTTCCGACGTCGAAGAGAAAGTGATCTCGGTCGATGACGTCCGCACCTATTTCGGCTCGTCAGCCGATGTCGCCGGTTACCAGATCGCCGACGCCGTCCTCTGGCGAAAGCCGGACGAAGCGTTGCGTCTGCTGAGAGCGGCGGAATTGGGCGACGGGGGCGCCATAGGACCGTCGACGGTCGCCGCCATGGTCCGCGGGTTGCGGCAGTTGGTCAAACTGAGGTCCGTGCCTCCCGGCAGTTCCGACAGGGACGTGGCCATCGCCGTCGGTGTACCCACTTGGCGTCTGCGTTCGCTCGGTGATCAAGCCCGGCGGTGGCATCCCCGCGAGGTCGCGGCGGCGGTGCTGATCCTGGCCGATGCCGACGCGGCGATGAAGGGCGGAATTCGGCAGGGAACCCAACTGGACCCCGCCCAGAAACTGTTGCAACTGGAACGGACGATCACCCGATTGGCGAGGCCAACCGGAACGGATCAGACCTGAGCGGTCTTCTTGGCGATCGAGCTCTTGCGATTCGCGGCTTGATTGGCGTGAATCACACCTTTGCTCGCCGCCTTGTCGAGGGACCGACTGGCTTTGGCGGCAGCCTCACGGGCGCGATCGGCGTCGCCGGCGGCCACGGCCTCGTTCACCCTTCGAATCTCGGTCTTGAGTGCGCTCTTGACCGCCTTGTTGCGCTCGTGGCGCACGGCATTGGTCTTGTTGCGCTTGATCTGCGACTTGATATTTGCCACGAATAACCCAGTTTCGGTAATGGAGGATTGGACACTTCTTCTCGGACTTCGCCCGGCGAGACTAGGTCAGGCGAGTTCGAATCCGGTCAAGGGTAACCCAGGAGCGGCAGGCGGTTCTCGGTCGGGCTCCGTGCCGGTTCGTGCCGGTTCGTGCCGGCCCGCGCCGGACTGCGCCGCTCCGGGTTCCCATCCGTACCTAACTGTCGGGCCCGGGGAATGGGAGCATGGGGACCGTGTCGTCCTCAACCGCTTCGCCTTCGGTGAACCCTCCGGGTCAGACCCCGGCCTCGCGGCTGCGCAATTTTTGCATCATCGCGCACATCGATCACGGCAAGTCGACCCTGGCGGATCGGATGTTGCAGCTGACCGGGGTGGTCGACGGACGGTTGATGCGGGCGCAGTACCTGGATCGGATGGACATCGAGCGCGAACGAGGGATCACGATCAAGTCCCAGGCGGTTCGGTTGCCCTTCAAGGCGATCGACGGGGTCGACTACGTCCTGAACATGATCGACACTCCCGGCCACGTTGACTTCAGCTACGAGGTGTCACGCAGTCTCGCCGCGAGCGAAGGTGCTGTTCTCCTGGTCGACGCCTCTCAGGGGATAGAGGCTCAGACCCTGGCCAATTTGTACCAGGCCATGGAGAACAACCTGGAGATCATCCCTGTCTTGAACAAGATCGACCTGCCGGCCGCGCAGCCCGATCGTTACGCAGCCGAGTTGGCCGGGATCCTCGGG
>JAUYKX010000062.1 GCA_030699055.1 Candidatus Nanopelagicales bacterium | reverse complement strand
CATGAGATAGTCGCACTGAAAGTGCCTTTCTTCTGCAGGTCGATCAGGTGGTCAACAAACCCGATTCTTCCCGCAAAGACGGCACTTTCGTCATTCCCACACCGAACTACCCAAGATCACCTCCACGGATTCAGGCTAAGTGCGGGCATCTCAATCGCCTCGCCCACGGGGTCTACATGGATGCGGGTGTGCCCGAGACCGAGTTCGATGCTCTGCGCGCTGCTTGGCTCAGCACCGACCCCGCTCGGCTTGCATACGAACGCATCAAATCGCGGGCGAGCGGTGTCGCTGTGGCAGGTGAGTCGGCCGCCGCGCTCCACCGGATCGGCGACTACCGTGCCGCGTCACACGACTTCGTCTCCCCCGCCCGGCGCCAAAGTCAGCGGAAGGTAATTCGCTACCGCCAACGCTTCCTTGATCCACAGGACGTAACTGTTGTTGAAGGTCTGCCCGTCATGACCATCGAACGGACGATTGCTGACCTGGTTGAGGACCGCAAGGACCTCGGCCTGGTCGCAAATGCGCTACGCGACGCCTCCGCGAAGCGCATCCTCGATCTTGATCGACTACGCACACTGCTCGCCCCGCTCGCAGCACGCAACGGATTCCGCAAAGGCGAGGGCGGAGAACTGCTTGAGCGGCTGCAGGAGCTTGCTGGCATAGATATCAACTCGACCGCCGAGCGCATCGCAGCCGAACCGGCCCTCGGAGCTCTCATCGCGGCCAACTACATCAACGGCCTGAACAAGGAAGCGCTCAATCGGATCGCAATGACCCCCGAGATGCAACAGATAATGCTTGCGTTCCAGCAGGAGATGACAGCACGACTGCGCGATTCGCTCGCCCCCCAACTCGAGGCCATAGATGAGACATTCGCGGCTCTTGCCAACTTCGCGAAATTCACCGAGTCAATCCGCGAGGCTACGCAGCACGTCCTCACCAGCGAGGCACTCAAGGAGCTCAATTTGGGCTGGATGAAGGCCCTGAGCGACAGTTTGATCGACCATAGCAAGCGACAAACGCCTCCTGATCAACCCGGCGAGGACATGTCCAATACCAGCGGCACACTCCACACCAGCGCCGAGCTCGCTGAACTGTTCGGCGTGGCCCGTTCCACCGTCTACCGCGCCGCGCAACATGCCGGGCCACCCAACCGGTCCAGCGCGGCCGGAGCATGCCGGTGAGCGCTCAAGCCTTCGTCGATGAGTCTGGCCGCGGACCCAACTACCACGTTTGTGCTGCCGTCGTGGCCAACGGCGATGTCGACGCCCTTCGCCGACTGGTCCGATCCTTCTGCATGCCGGGCCAACGCCGCTGGCACTTCGTCCACGAGCGCGACAGCCGTCGGCGACAGATCATCGATGCGCTTGTCGCCACGGGGCAGGCGACTGCGTTGATCTTTCACGGCCATGGTCGGGATGGCAAGGTCCGCGCCGAGTGCTTCCACCGCATGGTTCAACCGCTGCTCGACCGCTCCGTAACTCGGCTCATCATCGAGTCACGCGAAGGCCGCGACGAACTGGACCGACAGGTCCTGATCAGCGAACTGCGGCATCGTGCTGGCGCATTCGGCTACGACCACATGCCGCCGCACGGCGACCCGCTGCTGTGGGTCGCCGACGCCGTCGCATGGTGCTCCTCCGCTGGCGGAGCCTGGCGCGACCGCGTCGCACCGATCATCGGCCTCACTCAGAACGTTACCGACGTCTGAACGCCGCGAAGCCCGGCCGCTCACCGTCCGGAGAGGAGCCGGGCTCACTTCCTGAAGCTCACCGCTCCAGGCAATTCAGAGTCTACGGGGCGCGGCGCTCCCTGTCACTCCCGCGTTCAAGTCGGCCTCGCTACGCTGCCGCACTCGGGCCCCGGAGCGGGAGGTGCTGCTGTCCGCCGCAGTCCGGGGACTGTTCCTGGTGGTCGTCGCCGGTGCTGTTGGTCGCAGCCGTGGCCATCGTCGCCCTGGCGCCATTCGTGCGTGGGTGGTTCGACTATGTGCGGTGGTGGGGCGGGGGCCTGGAGGTGGCCGAAGGCATGCCACCGAGCGGGATTTTGATGCGGCCAATGGACGAGTACCTGCCCGGTTTGGACCCACTGGTCGCCCTCACGGGGCTCGTGGCCGGGGCCTGGTTCCCGATCCTCCCGTGGATGGCGTTCCCGGTGGTGGGAATGGTCCTGGGCCGGCAGTTGTCCGCCGACCGCGTGCGGGTGTCCCGAACCTGGGTTCTGCTGGGGGTCGCGGGGCTGGCTGTCGGCCTGGGCCTCGCGCTGCTGGCGCTGCGACTTGGGCGCGTTAACCCGGTCACCGACCACCTGAGCGTGTTGTCGCTGACCCCCAACTCGACGTCGATGGTGGTGTTCCAGGCCGGATTGGTACTGGTGCTCCTCGGGCTGGCCCACTGGGCGGTCGACCGTCGGCGACCGGGCGGGTGGATGAGACCGGTGCGTCTGGTGAGCCGGCATGCGCTGACCGTGTACGTCCTGTCGTACTTGTTCATCTTTGCGATCGTCCACATCGGTGACCGGCTGGACCGTTCGCGCTCGCACCAATCCTCCGTCGTCACGTCCGGCTGGGCGCTGCTGATTGGTGTGGGTTTCGTGATCGCCATCGTGCCGGTGCTGGCGGCGTGGGACCGGCGCGGCGTGGTGGGCAGTCTGGAGTGGGTGATGAGCACACTCCAGGTGGGGGTGGCCCGAGGTGGCCGGGCAACACCGGGTCCTCGATGAGCATCAATGCGCGCCAGGTTGGTGCACGGGCAGGTCGTCGCCAGCACGGTCTGCACCCAGCGACAACCGGCCAACCCGACAGCGCGCAACGAACCCAGTCGCGATAGGTTCACCCTGCGGCTGAAGGATGGAAGTGCTTGGAATTGTCCCTTTCATAGTCCCGAGGTTTTCCCCTTAGCCCCGGGCCTCTAGCTCAATTGGCAGAGCTGCGGACTTTTAATCCGTAGGTTGCGGGTTCGAGTCCCGCGGGGCCCACTGCGCGTATCTCCAGCAACTGAGAGCCCTGATCTCGCCAGGGCCTCTTCCCGCCCGGGCTAGTCGAATCAACGAAGGTGGCGCCAACCGCCGATATTCACAGCGGCCTCAATCTCGCTGGTCCCCTGCCCGAGCAACCGAGGAGGTGGTGGGTCGTGCTGGTTGACCGCAGCAATTCGGCTGACCGGACACCACCGGGTCGCAGGTTGATCGGACGTGGCCTGCGGGTCGCGGCAGTTGTCGGCTTGGGGCTTGGCTTGGTGGTCGGCGTCCGTGCTGGCCTTGGTATTGGCCCAGCGTCGTCGCCCGCTGCCGCTACTGCGCAGGCTCCCGCAGTGACCATCGCAGCCAGGGCCGCGAGCCAGCGGGCCACCGGCTCGGCTGGCTCAGTGCGGTTGCGGCCGGGTAAGCGCAAGGCAATTCGCGTGTACGGCGTCGCCGTCTCGGGCACAGGATTGGCCGTGACGAGCGTGGCGGTCCGGTTCGTCATCCGGGCGCGTGCGGCCGGATCCCTTTCGGTTTGGCCCGCCGGGCAGGCGGCGCAGTCGGGAGCTCGGCTGACCGCGCGCCCGAAGAGACGAGTGGTCCGAGTCGTTACCTTGTCGCCCGGGAGCGCGAGCAAGTGGTTCCTCCGGTGGCGGTCAACCCGACCGG
>JAUYKX010000061.1 GCA_030699055.1 Candidatus Nanopelagicales bacterium | reverse complement strand
CATGAGATAGTCGCACTGAAAGTGCCTTTCTTCTGCAGGTCGATCAGGTGGTCAACAAACCCGATTCTTCCCGCAAAGACGGCACTTTCGTCATTCCCACACCGAACTACCCAAGATCACCTCCACGGATTCAGGCTAAGTTCGGCCAAGGTCGGGCGGGTAAGCACGGCGCGAACGTCGATGCGGTCCATGAGCGGACCGGACAACCGGCCCAGGTACTTCCGCCGCTGCGCCGGGGTGCAAGTGCACGCCGGGCCGCGGGTATCGAGCGCATTTCCGCACGGACACGGATTGGCCGCGATCACCAACTGAAACCGAGCCGGATACGTGATCCGGAAGGCCGCGCGAACAATCGTCAGGCCGCCTGCGTCGATCGGTTCGCGCAGGGCGTCCAGCACGTTGGGCTCGAACTCCGTGGCTTCATCGAGGAACAGCACACCGCGATGAGCCAAGGAAACCACCCCGACTGTCGGACTTCTGTCCGACCCACCTCCCACCATGGCGACACGCGACGCAGTGTGATGGGGAGCCTGGAATGGTGGACGGGTCATCACATGCCGACTAACGCCGCCGCTCAACTGAGCGATGGCCGTGATCTCCAGGGATTCTCGTTCGCCCAAGTCCGGCAACAAGTCAACCAACCTCTCGGCCAACAGCGTCTTGCCCACACCGGCCCGACCGAGCAGGGCGAGGTGATGCCCTCCCGCCGCTGCCACTTCCAACGCCCTTTTGCCCACCTCCTGACCCATGACATCGGCCAGATCGGCAGTCGGATCCCTGGTCGGAAGAAAACCGACCGGCAATGAGTCTGTTACCGACTCGACGGGTGTCTCCGGCGGTTCGACGACTTCGCCCCTCAACTCGGCTACGAGGCAGCGGAGGTCTGCCGCCGAAGTGACGCGCAAGGATGGAACCAACCCGACCTGGCGGGCATCGACACAACCTGTGATTACGCGTTCGATTTCGCAGTCCGCCGCAGTCAGGGACGCGGCGAGCGCACCGGCAACCGGCCGAATTCGCCCATCCAATCCCAACTCACCCAATGCCATCACGCCCGCGAGATCTTCGGCCGACACCTGTCCGTCAGCGGCGAGAACAGCCAGGGCAATGGCCAAATCGAGTCCCGGCCCCCGTTTTGGAAGCCCTGCTGGGCTGAGCCCGACCGTGATCCGGGTTCCAGGCCACCGCAATCCGCTGTTGGCCACCGCGGCGCGGACCCGGTCGCGGCTTTCGTTCACGGCGGTATCGGCCAGTCCGACCAGAGTCAGCCCGGGAAGACCAGGCGCCAGGTGGGCCTCAACCTCCACCACGTGGGCTCGAACCCCAATCACTACGGCCGACTGCACGCGAGCCAATCCCATGTCAGATCCCCCTGACGTGTTCGACAAGGGGCGCCCCTCGCCGGGGCACCAGCACGCCTATCGCGTCGATCCGGATCACGCCCGGTCGGCGATCAGGTTCAAAGGAGTGCGCATCCAACCACTCAAGCGCGAGCCTTCGGAGCCGTAGCTGTTTTCTTCTCGTAATCGCATCAAGCGGACTACCCCATCCCAGGCCCGACCTGGTCTTCACTTCGCACACGACCAGGACATCGCCATCGGCAGCCACCACATCCAGCTCGCCGGACGCCGATCGCCAGTTCCGGCTCAGAACACGCATCCCACAAGCCCGTAAATACTCGACGGCCCGGTCTTCCCCATATCGACCGAGTGCCACGCGACTGAGGTCGGAACGATGCTGATGCCCAGTGTCGATCTCACCCATGCAATCACCCCCGGCGGCCAAGCTTTCCCGACGGAAACGCTGGGCGCGGGTCGGTGACAGATGGTGGGGAAAACACCGACGCGCAGAGTGACCTGTGGAATACCGCCGACCTCAGCCGTCGAGTGGCCGACTCTCGCCGCTCGTCTCTTGCCCGGCCGACGGCAACCGTTCGACGTTGACATCGCGGAAGGTCAGAACCGTTACCTCGCCGATCGACCGGTCCGACCGGTACATGTCCCAAACCCAGGCATCACGCAAACGCACTTCGAAGAAAACCTCGCCGTTATCCCCGTGCTTGGTTGTCACATCTACTTCGTTGGCCAGATAGTGCCGTCGCTCGGTCTCCACCACGTACTCGAAGCGGCCCGCCACCTGCCGGTACTCCCGGTACAGCTCAAGCTCAACCTCGGTCTCGTAGCGCTCCAGGTCGTCCGCACTCATCGCTTCAGTCACACCCTTCCGCCGGACCGACTATCGCCCGACAGCGGGCGTGATCCGTCTCGGCGACCGAATCGCCAGCCGGGACATCAGTTGACGATAGTAGGCGACGAATCGGAGCGAACGACCTGCGGTGAACCGGGGAAGGCCCCAATTCGGCGAGCATTCGTCGGTGCGACGCCGTCAGGTACCCCTTGTGCCGAGCGAAACCGTAACCGGGCCACTGGTCGTCCAGCTCGTTCATGATGCGATCTCGGACGTGTTTGGCGACGATGCTCGCCGCCGCGATCGACGGGAACACCTGGTCCCCCTTCCAGACGCCGAGCCCCGGGGTGGTCAGGCCCGCAGGTGAGTAGCCGTCGATGAGTGCGATCTCGGGTCGCTGTCCCAGCCTGGCAATCGCTCGCCTGATGCCTTCGAGATTCGCCCGATGAACTCCCCGGTCGTCAACTTCGTCCACGTCGACGACCACGGTCGACACGTGGGCCGCGTCGGCGAACACCTGGTCGGCGAGACGAGCCCGGGCTTCGGCCGTCAGACATTTCGAGTCCCGCAGACCACGAACAGGGCGACGGGGGTCCAGAATGACGGCCGCGATCACCAGGGGGCCCGCCGCCGCACCTCGACCCGCCTCGTCGACCCCCGTCAAGGTCGGAAAGCCCGCGCGCATCACGTACGACTCCAGGCGACGGGACGGGAAAACCTCGTGTTCGAGTCTGAGTTGTCCGCCAGGTCTACGCAAACGAGCACGAATGCCGGGACCGATCTGGCCACCGGTCACGGTGCTGGAACTGGCGCCCGGTCTGGTTCTCAGCCTGGTGTCTGACCTGGCGCTGCAGTCCCCGACCCCACCGAATTTCGCACCGAAGGCTGCTCGAAGACCGACGGAGTTCCGATGGTCGAAATCTGACTCAGCGGCCAGATCTTGAGTATCACGCGACCCACGACGTTCCCGACAGGCACGCCACCGTCGTTCGCTTGCAGGTGATATCGCGAATCCGCCGATTCGGCTCGGTTGTCACCCATGACGAACACGTTGTCCGGAGGAACGATCACGTCGAATTCGACCTGGTCGGTGCGCACTCCCGGCTTGATGTACGGCTCATCAAGACTGACGCCGTTGAGAACGATCCGGCCCTGAGGGTCACAGCATTGAACTCGATCTCCCGCAACCCCGATCACCCGCTTGACCAGATCATCTCCGCTGCTCGACGGCAGCAGACCGAGGAACTCCAAAACAGACTGGACCGGATTCGGTGACAGTTTGGGAGTCGTCAGCCAGCCGCCCGGATCTTTGAATACGACCACTTCACCTCGGTCAACCCCCGAAAGCCTGGTAGAAATCTTCGAGGCCAGGATTCGGTCGTTGGGTAGGAGCGTGTCCTCCATCGACTGGCTCGGCACATAGAACGCCTGCACGAAAAACGTGCGCATGACCACGGAAAGCACGAGCGCTGCGAGGACCACAATTCCGACTTCGCGGAAGAAGCCCTTGACTCGTCGAGATCCCCCGTCGCTCTGATCGCTCGTCTCTTCCCCAGACCCGGGCACTCCTGGAGAAACCGACTCAGGCCCCGAATCCGGTGAACCACCGGCAGGCCGGAAATCCCCGCTCACGCCCGATTGGCGGGCTCGTCGCGCTTCTCACGAATACGAGCCGCTTTGCCTCGCAGGTTGCGCAGGTAATACAGCTTCGCCCGGCGGACGTCGCCTCGACTGACAACCTCGATGCGCTCGATGATCGGGGAATGGACCGGGAAAGTCCGCTCCACCCCGACCCCAAAACTGATCTTCCTGACAGTGAAGGTCTCCCGCACGCCCCCACCCTGCCGCCGAATCACGATCCCGGCGAAAACCTGGACGCGAGATCGGCTCCCCTCGACCACCTTCACGTGAACGCGGAGAGAATCGCCCGGCCGGAACTGGGGGACGTCATCCCTGAGGGACGCTGCATCCAACGAGTCGAGCGTATTCATCATTCACTCCGAGATCCGCGCCATCGGTCGCGCTGGTTAGCCGACCCACGCGGGTCGCACGATTAATCGGGAACGCCGCTCATGGCGAGAGCGGAACCCCGATGGCGGTTCCGGCACCCGGCGACGATCGCTCCAGTGTGCCACAAACCGGAACATCGCCCTCAGTCACCTTCCGTTAGCAGATCCGGCCGATACCGACGGGTGCGACGAACTGATTCCTGTCGACGCCATTCGGCGACTGCTTGATGATCTCCCGAGAGAAGAACCGGTGGAACATCCAGTCCGCGCCATGAGGCCGGTCGCGTGTAGCTCGGCCCTTCCAACAGCCCGTTGAGTCCGGGGGAAAAGCTGTCGTCGACCACGCTCGCCTCGTTGCCCAGCACCCCCGGCAGCAGTCGGATGACCGATTCGCAAATGGCTAGCGCCGCGACCTCACCCCCGGCCAACACGAAGTCACCCAGGCTCACCTGTTCGACGGGGATTCGACGGCCGTAGTCCTCGACCACTCTCTGGTCTATTCCCTCGTACCGCCCGCAAGCAATGATCAACCAGGCCCTCTCGGCAAAGTCGGCGGCGGTGGATTGTCGGTACAGGTTTCCCGCCGGGGTTGGAATCACCAGCAGCGGCTCGACGTCTGCCGATTCCGAGGACAACACGTGGTCGAGCGCAGCGCCCCAAACCGGGGCAGTCATCACCATGCCGGGACCACCTCCGTACGGCGCGTCGTCAACCGTCCGGTGTCGATCGACGGCGAACTCACGCAGGTCGTGCATCCGCAGTCGCACCGAGCCGTCTTCGATCGCCTTGCCCGGTAGCGAAAGACTCAGCGGCCGCAAGTAGTCGGGAAATGCGGAGATGATGTCGACCCTCACGACGAGTCACCCTCGGCGATTTCCGATGAATGCCCGATGCCGGGCACCAGTCCGCCGGGCGGAACAACTCGAATCTGACCACCGGGTGGATCGACTTTCTTGACGATCTCGGCCACGAAAGGAATCAGGATGTCCTGGGTTTCCCCGGCGTTTGGTTCCTCGCGTGGTTTCGACTCTCCAACAAGACCCGGCAGCACCAACAGATCCTGACCGGGCAGATGCAGGACCTCCCGAACGAAGCCGATGACCTCCCCGCTGGCATCGTCGACCACGGCCAGACCGATCAGCGTGCGATCGAAGTACTCGTCCGAATTTCCGCTGGGCTCCTCGTCCAATGGGACGTCGACCTCTAGCAACGCGCCGCGAAGCGCGCCCGCCTGCTCACGATCCGAAACGCCGGAGAACTTGACGATCATCTGTCGACCCTGCCAGCGCGATCGCTCGACAGTGAGGGCTCGCCCCACCGGCAAGCCAGCCAGCAGAACCTCACCGGCCGCGAATCGCCTCTCCGGCTCGTCAGTCGCCAATCGCACCCCGACGTCACCCCGAATGCCATGAGGTCGGCCGATCCGACCAACAACCACCCGCACCGAAGAACAATCGATTTCCCCGACCTCGGGCGACTTCCGGTCGGCCCGGTCAACCGGGTCGGCCCGATCGGCCGTTTCGGTCGGATCTGTGCCCGAATCAGCGCTCGGTGACATCCACGAAGTCGATCCGCACCGACCTGCCATCGGCCAGCGCATTCACCACCCGGCGCAAAGCCGTGGCGGTTCGTCCGGATCTTCCGATCACCCGCCCCATGTCCAGGGGATGTACCCGCACCTGAATCAAGCGACCGGGTCGCGGCCCCTTGATAGTTCTCTCTTCGACGTCCACATCATCAGGGTGCTCGACGATCCCCTTGATCAAGTGTTCCGCAACCTCAACGAGCATCGTCATTCCGAACTGTCGCCGGAAGCCTTCGCTTCAGTGTCCGCGGGAACCAACGCTTCCTTGCTCCGTGCACTGTCAGCGGCGGCCGCATTGAACACCGCCAGGCGGTCCGGCTTGGGCTCCGCGACGCGCAGAGTCCCGGCCGAGTCTCCCTCGCCCCGGAACCGCTGCCAGTCACCAGTCACCCGCAAGATGGCAGCCACGGCCTCTGTCGGTTGCGCGCCGACTGACAGCCAGTAGGCCACACGCTCCGAATCAACCTTGATCAATGACGGTTCCTGCTTCGGCTGATAGATGCCGATTTCCTCGATCGCCCGGCCATCACGTTTTGCCCGAGCATCAGCCACCACAATTCGATACTGAGGATTGCGGATCTTGCCAATGCGCTTGAGCTTGATCTTCACTGCCACTGGTGTGTCTTCTCCTGAAGTAGGTATGCCCCGGGTCTCATCGATGCGCGGGGTTCATCGAAACTCGCGGCCAAGCCGTCCGCCCAGTCGATGAGAGGGGTCGACTCGACGGTTCAACCCGGCAAGTGTGCCAGATCCGGTCCGCACGGTGTATCGGCGGTCGTCACCTCACCGTTCCGGACCCAGCATGTTTCGAAACTCCTCCGGTAGCTCCCCGAGGCTCTCAGGCGCCATCAGACCCCCACCCTGCTCACCGGCGGCGGCCGCGGTCGAACGATTGGCGTAGTCGACTTCCTGAGCGGCCCGCTTGGCCGGATTGCCGCTGCGCCCCTTCTTCCGGCGAGGAGAGCCCTGCTTACCCTTCTTGCCTCGCCCGGCGCCCGGCATTCCGGGGATCCCTGGCATGCCGGGCATTCCTCGCCCACGCCCCCCGGGCCCGCCCATCTGCCGCATCATTTTCTGGGCGTCGGCGAACCTGGTCAGCAGGTTGTTCACGGCCGAGACACTCACACCGGAACCCCGGGCAATGCGAGCCCGCCGGGAACCGTCGATGATCTTCGGGTTCTGTCGCTCGACCGGCGTCATCGACTGAATGATCGCGGCAATCCGGTCGATGTCCCGGTCGTCCACCTGAGCCAACTGCTGCTTGACATCGGCCATGCCCGGGAGCATTCCGATCAGCTTTCCCAGTGACCCCATTTTCTTGACCGCCTGCATCTGCTCCAGGAAGTCGTCGAGCGTGAAGTCCTCGCCGCGGGCCGCCTTGCCCGCCAACCGCTCGGCCTGTTCGGTATCGAACGCCCGCTCGGCCTGTTCGATCAGAGTGAGGAGATCACCCATGTCCAGGATGCGGGAGGCCATCCGGTCGGGGTGGAACAGTTCGAGATCGTCCAGCCCCTCTCCCACGGACGCGTACATCACGGGCCGACCCGTCACCTGCCGGACCGAGAGGGCGGCGCCACCGCGAGCGTCACCGTCGAGTTTGGTCAGCACCACCCCGTCGAACCCGACTTGCTCCTGGAACGAAGTGGCCGTGACCACCGCGTCCTGGCCGATCATCGCGTCCAGTACGAACAGGACGTTGTCAGGCGTGACAGCGTCCCGAATTTCGCGGGCTTGGCTCATCATCTCGGCGTCAATAGCCAGCCGACCCGCTGTGTCGATGATCACGACATCGCAGCCGCGATCGCGAGCGGCGGCGAGGCTGTCGCGGGCCACGACCACGGGATCGCCAACCCCATTGCCCGGCTCGGGATCGAAAATGCCGATTCCGGCCCGCTCCGCGACGACCCGCAACTGATCGACTGCGTTCGGACGCTGCAAGTCGGCAGCCACCAGCATCGGTCGGTGTCCGTCACTTGCCAGCGAACGGCCGAGCTTGCCCGCGAACGTCGTCTTGCCCGACCCTTGCAGACCCACCAGCATGATCACTGTCGGCGGTTTCTTGGCAAACGACAACCGTCGCGTCTCTCCGCCGAGAATTACGACCAATTCATCGTTGACGATCTTCACAACCTGCTGCGCCGGGTTCAGCGCCCGGGAAACCTCGACACCCAGCGCTCGTTGTTTGACATCCGCGCAGAACTGGCGGACGGCCGGTAGCGCCACGTCGGCTTCTAGCAGGGCCGTCCGAATATCA
>JAUYKX010000048.1 GCA_030699055.1 Candidatus Nanopelagicales bacterium | reverse complement strand
TCCGATCGCGGACAAGGCACTCACCGGTTCGGCGCTGATTGGGCTCAGTGTGTTGGGGGAGCTGCCGTGGTGGATCACGGTGTTGATCCTGGCCCGCGAGATCGGCGTGACGGCCATGCGGTTCATCGTGATCAAGGACGGGGTGATCGCGGCCAGCCGCGGGGGGAAGGCCAAAACCATCTTCCAGCTACTGGCCATCCTGCTGTATCTGCTGCCTGTGGTCGGAGTGTTGGCGAGCGCCCGCGCCTGGGTGATGGGACTGGCCGTGGTGCTCACGGTGGTCACCGGGATCGACTACGCGTTCCGAGCGTTGAGACTTCATCGCGCCGGCGTTCGCGCTCGCGCCGAGGCCAAGTCGGGGCGGGCAGGATCGGTGTCCGACGGCGGCAACCAGTGACCGGGGATGAGCGCGACCGCTGTCGCGACGCGGTGACGGCCATCCACCAAGGTCTTCGCGATCGCGGTTGGTCGCTGGCCGTCGGCGAGTCGCTGACCGCCGGCCTGGTCGCGGCTCACCTGGCCGACGTTCCGGGTGCGTCGGATGTGTTGCGGGGCGGAGTCGTCGCCTACGCGACAGACCTGAAGGAATCGCTGCTGGGTGTTCCTCGGATCCTGCTTGACCGAACCGGACCGGTTTCGGCTGAGGTCGCGCGGGCCATGGCCGAGGGGGTGGCCAACCTGTTGGGGGCCGATGTCGGGCTCGCGGTTACGGGTGCGGCCGGTCCCACGACTCAGGGGACGGGGGAGGTCGGCGAGGTGTTTGGGGCGTTCGTCGCCCCCGGCGCCGCCGACGTCGCCCGGTTTCGGTTGTCCGGTGACCGAAACGAAGTCAGGGACGGGGCTGTGGTGGCGGTCCTGGGGATGCTGGTGCGAGAGTTGGCCGATTGAACCCGTTCGGAGCGGGAAGATGGAATGCTCTACCGACCGGGACTGTTGGTGTAGCTGCGTCGGCGGCTAGGCCAACATTCTCGAAGCGCGCTGCTGAGAGCTCGGATGAGCACGAGGATGCAGGGGTTGAGGAGGGAACGTGCTGATGTTGCGAGAGGTCATTGGTGACCAGTTGCGGCGGAATCGGGCCGACCAAAATCGGACGCTGCGTGACATCTCCGGTGCGGCCAACGTGTCCCTGGGTTACCTGTCTGAAGTGGAACGCGGCCAGAAGGAGGCGTCGAGCGAGTTGTTGGCGGCCATCTGTGGTGCTTTGAAAATGCCGTTGTCGGAGTTGCTGATGGCGGCGGGGATGCAGGCGGCCGTTGACGAGGTGGTCAACGAGGCGGAGGCCATGACCCGACCGGAAGTGGCTCAGGTCTGACGTGGTTTTTCCGTCCGGTCGCCCGGATCGGCCGAGGGGCTTTGTTGCATGAGGTTGTCGGAGTTCTGGCGCCGGATGGACGTCGCGCTCGGGGCCGCGTATTCGACGTCGTGGGCGTCTGATCACGTGGTGGGCGGACTGGGTGGGCGCACGGTGGCCCAGGCACTGGCTAACGGGGTTGATGCCAAGGTCGTTTGGCGTGCTGTTTGTGACGAGTTGCGTCTTCCTCGTTCGGCCAGGTGAGTTCAGGGTTGATCAGCTCTCGGCCGGAGAATTCGGCACGAAAATGGGCGGCGCGTTGAACGGCAATCGAACAGATGTTCGTATATTGTCCCCAGCGCGCTCGATTTCGAGCCCTCTGTCCTCAGCGGATCGACAGTAGGCCCGATTGTCGGGGGTAGTGGGTAGCTTTTCGGAGTCCATTGAGCAGCTGCGGCTGGTGCCGCGATCCGAACGAAGGAGACAACTATGGCCGGCTCGGCGAGAAGCGCAGACAATCGCGAGCGTGCACTGGAAGTGGCACTGGCGCAGATCGAGAAGAACTTCGGCAAAGGATCTGTCATGCGCCTGGGCGATGAAGGTCGAGCTCCGGTCGAAGTGATTCCGACGGGGGCGATCGCCCTTGACATCGCACTTGGAATCGGCGGCCTGCCCCGGGGTCGGGTGGTTGAGATCTACGGACCCGAATCATCGGGTAAGACGACAGTGGCGCTGCACGCGATCGCCAGCGCGCAGCGGGCGGGCGGGGTGGCGGCATTCATCGATGCCGAGCACGCGCTCGATCCGGAATATGCCGAGAACCTGGGTGTGGATACCGAGGCCCTGTTGGTCAGTCAGCCGGACAACGGCGAGCACGCGCTTGAGATCGCCGACATGTTGGTCCGTTCCGGTGCCATCGACTTGGTCGTGATCGACTCGGTCGCCGCTTTGGTGCCCAAGGCGGAAATCGAGGGTGAGATGGGTGACAGCCATATGGGTTTGCAGGCCCGTTTGATGAGCCAGGCGTTACGCAAGATGGCTGGCGCACTGAGTGGAACCGGGACGACTGCTATTTTCATCAACCAGCTCCGCGAGAAGATCGGCGTCATGTTCGGTTCGCCGGAAACGACCACCGGTGGTCGCGCGCTCAAGTTCTACTCATCGATTCGATTGGATGTGCGGCGCATCGAGACGCTCAAGGACGGTGGCGAGGCCGTCGGGTCCCGCACGAGGGTCAAGGTCGTGAAGAACAAGATGGCTCCGCCTTTCAAGCAGGCCGAGTTCGACATTATCTACGGCTTCGGAATCTCCCGTGAGGGAAGCCTGATCGACATGGGCATCGAGCACGGGTTCGTCCGTAAGGCGGGCGCCTGGTACAACTACGGCGAAGATCAGATGGGGCAGGGCAAGGAGAACGCGCGGACTTGGCTGAAGACCAATCCGGACGCGGCGAATGAGCTGGAGAAACGAATCAAAGAAAAGGTGGGGCTTGGTCCCCGCTTGGATGCGCCCGCCGAGGATGTCGAACCGGTGCCCGCGCCCATCGACTACTGAACGCGTCTTTGACTGGGCCGGGCAGTGAGCGGAGACAAAGCTTCCTGGGTCGAGGGTGAGGTGGACCGCAAGGGCAAGAGTGCGATGCAGCTGGCCCTCGGCGCCCTGAGCAAGGGTCCAAAGACCCGCGCGGAAATTGAGCGTTTACTGGCGCGCCGGGGGGTGGCTGGCGACGAGGCGTCCGAGTGTGTTGAGCGGTTGGGAAAGTCACGCTTGGTCGACGACGCGCTCTTTGCCCGATTGTGGGTCGAGTCGCGGCATCGCAGCCGAAACCTGTCGCGGGAGCGGATGAGGGACGAGTTGGAGGCGCGAGGCGTTTGCGAGGAGTTCATCGGGCAAGCTCTGGCGTTGGTGGGGGACGAGGATGAGCGGGATGCGGCCCGGAGGGTGGCCGCCAGGGGATTGAAACGCAATCGGGGAGCCGATCCGGTGGTCGCGAGGCGTCGGGTGGCGGGGATGCTGATGCGGCGCGGCTACCAGGCGGAGACGGTCTGGTCGGTTCTGGATGAGTGCTGGTCGGACGCGGGCGGCGGGGAACGGTCCGACGATACTGGCGAATGGTCCGGGTAGGCTCGGGCCCGCGATGGATGCCACTCCCACCTTTTTCGTCCGAACTCTCGGATGTCAGATGAACGCTCACGATTCCGAGCGCATGGCTGGGCAGATGCTGTTGGCCGGGTATTCGGCGACGGATGATCACACCGAGGCGGACGTGATCATCATCAACACCTGCGCGGTGCGGGAGAACGCCGACAATCGGCTGTACGGAAATCTCGGTCACCTTCGACAGTTGAAGGTCGGCAGGCCGGGGATGAAGATCGCGGTGGGCGGTTGCCTGGCTCAGAAGGATCAAGATCTGATTTTGCGGCGAGCGCCTTGGGTTGACGTGGTGTTCGGTACGCACAATGTCGACGTGCTGCCTGCTCTGGTCGAGCGGGCTCGATTGACGGGTCTACCCCAGACCGAGTTCCGAGACGAGTTGTCGGTCTTTCCCTCGGATTTGCCGACGCGACGGGCTAGTCCGTTCTCGGCCTGGGTTTCGATCAGCGTCGGCTGCAACAACCGGTGTACTTACTGCGTGGTGCCCGCCCTGCGCGGCAGGCAACGCGATCGGTCGCCCGAGGCCATCGAGCGCGAGATTCGCGAACTGGTCGACTCGGGCGTCATCGAGGTGACCTTACTTGGGCAGAACGTCAACTCTTACGGGGTGGAGATCGGTGACCGCTCGGGGTTCGCGGGATTGCTGCGGATGTGTGGCCGGATCGACGGGCTGCGTCGGGTTCGGTTTGCCAGCCCGCACCCGCGTGACTTCACCGACGACGTGATCGAGGCGATGGCCGACACGGAGATCGTGATGCCGCACCTTCACCTGCCCGCGCAGTCGGGCAGTGACGCGGTGCTGGCCAGGATGCGCCGGAGTTATCGACGGGCTCGTTTTCTTAACCTCGTGGGCCGAATCAAGGAATCCCTGCCCGAGGTGGCGATCACCACTGACTTGATCATCGGGTTTCCGGGTGAGACCGAAGACGACTTCCAGGCGAGCGTCGAGCTGGTTCGGGAGGTGCAGTTCGCTGGCGCGTACACGTTCCAGTACTCGGCGCGCCCGGGAACTGAGGCGGCGGTCATGTCCGAACAGGTGCCAGCTGAGGTGGTTTCCGACCGCTATCAGCGACTGGTCGAAGTGGCTGACGAGGTGGCCTGGTCGGAGGGTAGGCGGCAGATCGGCCGGGAGGTCGAGGTGTTAGCGGTGGGCGCCGAGGGTAAGAAGGACGCCTCGACGCATCGGCTGTCGGGCCGAGCCCGCGACAACCGACTTGTGCATTTTCGGGCGTCGGGCCCGGTGCGTCCGGGAGATTTGGTACGCACGACGGTGACCTATGCCGCCCCGCACCACCTGATTGCCGACACCGAACCGACGGAGGTCATCGGTACCGCTGGCGGTGAGGCCTGGGATCGCAGTCAAGGCGCGGCTCAGGATGGTTCGGACATCGTTCAACTGGGAATTCCCACGGTGCCCGTCGTGGCGAATGATTCCGGTGAGAGTCGTTCGGGCCGGTAGCTGATGACCGCGGTCGCCGTTGTCGGGCCGACCTCTGTCGGCAAGTCCGCACTGGGCATCTGGTTGGCCGAGGAGCTTGGGGGAGAGGTGGTCAACTGCGACTCGATGCAGTTGTACCGGGGACTGGATATCGGGACGGCGAAAACCCCGGTTCAGCTTCGACGCGGGATTCCACACCACTTGCTCGACATATGGGATATCGACTATCCGGCAAATGTCGCGGAATATCAGCATCGCGCCCGAGCGGCGATTGTCGATATTCGGGCTCGGGGGCGATTGCCGGTGATCGTGGGCGGCTCGGGGCTATACCTCCGGGCACTGATTGACGACTTGCGGTTCCCGGGCACCGATCCCGCGATCCGCGAGCGCTGGGAGGACGTTCTGCAGCGCTTCGGTTCGGAGCACTTGCACCAGGAGTTGGCTCTTCGCGATCCGGAGGCCGCCGCCCTGATCTTGCCTAGCAACGGTCGGCGCCTCGTGCGGGCTTTGGAGGTGGTCGAGATGACCGGCAGTTTCACGGCGAGCCTGCCGCGCGGCGGCGGATACCTGCGATGCGCGCAGCTCGGTTTGCGCGCGTCGGCTGACTGGCTGGACGAAAGGATTCGACTGCGGACCGACGAGATGTTCGCGGGTGGATTCGTGGCGGAGGTGGAGTCGTTGCGACGTCGTGGACTCGATGCCACCCCCACCGCGTCGAGGGCGCTCGGGTATCGGGAGGTCGGCCAGCTCCTGGACGGCGTGCTGACCGAGGATGAAGCCCGCTCGGCGATCACTGTTGCCACTCGCCGGTTCGCCCGGCGGCAGTACCGCTGGTTTCGCCGTGATGATCGCGTGCGGTGGTTGGACGTCGATGATCTCGAAGACCCGCGGGCGGCTGCGCTGAGTGCGCTGGCGGAACTTGGGGTATTGGCGGACAGGTCTGCGGGTTAGTTGCGGGCCGGACTGAGTGGGCGACGAAATGTTGCACATGTGTACACAAGGGGGTAGGGTTTGCGCATGTTGCGTCCTGAAAGTTGGATTAGGCCAGCGGGTGCGAGTCCCGCCTGGGTAGGTATCGGAGCGCCCAGTAGCAGACCCCGGTTCGTCATCGAGAGGTGGCGGGCTGAGCGGGGTGTCAAGAGCCTCTTCGGAGGGAGCA
>JAUYKX010000047.1 GCA_030699055.1 Candidatus Nanopelagicales bacterium | reverse complement strand
GCCGATCGGGTCATGGCGGTTCTCGCGGCGACTGCCGCGCAGTTGGGTACCGAGTTCATGGCACCGGCCCCGGGCGCCGATCCGGTGACGTCGGTGGTGGAAATGCTCGGGGCGCTGTCGGCGGCGATTGCTCGCCGATTGGGTGGGTCGTGTTCGCCGTGGCTTCTGGCCGCGGCCCTCACCGGTGGGCGTCTGCTGTCCCCGACCGGTCCTGATCTTGTTCCGGATTGGGTTCAGAGTCCCAACACGAGTTGGCTCTTGGCGGGCGGGCCGTAATCGGGTGGACTGTCCCGATCGGAGCGCAACCGGGCGCTCCGGGAAGCGGAAGGCAACCGGCATGAGCAAGGAACAAGATCAGGACAGTGCCCGCAGGGTCAGGGCCAAGGAGGTGGCCCTGTTCCGTTATGGCCTCATCCAGGACGCGCTCGATCCGTTGCTGAGCACCAAGCAGCGCGGGCGGCTGGTCCGGTCCATCGCGGCTAAAACGCATCCGGGACCGTTCGGGACACCGGTGAGGGTTTCCCGCGCCACGTTGGATCGGTGGATCCGGGACTACCGCACCGGCGGGTTCGCCGCGCTGGTCCCGGCGCCGCGGCGGGTCCACCCGATCACCCCGGCGCATGTGCTGGAGTTAGCGGTCGCGCTGAAAACCGAAGCCCCGGATCGCACCGCCGCCCAGGTCGCGGTGGTGCTGGCCGCCCATGGCGGGTTCGCTCCCTCAGCGCGCACGCTGCAACGCCACTTCGCCGCCGCTGGACTGACCAGGTCCCGCCCCGACGGCGGGCCGGCGGCGGTGTTCGGCCGGTTCGAAGCCGAACGCCGGAACGCGCGATGGGTCGGCGATGCCCTCCACGGCCCCCGGATCGAGGGCCGCAAAGCGATCCTCATCGCTTTCCTCGACGATCATTCCCGGGCGGTCGTCGCGGCCCGCTGGGGGTATGCGGAGAACGCCGTCGCGCTGCGCGAAACCCTCAGAATCGGTCTCGCCTCACGCGGGTGTCCCGCTCAGTGCTACGTCGACAACGGCGCGATGTTCATCGATGCCGGGCTGCGCAGAGCATGCGCGGTCCTGGGAATCAAACTCACCCACAGCCAACCCGGCAAACCCGCCGGAAGGGGCAAAATCGAGCGTTTCTTCCGGACGGTGCGCGACCAGTTCCTCGTCGAGATCGCCGCCAATCCCGACGATCCGGGCGGCGCGGGCACCTGTGTGGGCAGCCTGGCCGAACTCAACGCCTTGTTCACCGCCTGGGTCGAGCAGGTCTACCACCAGCGTGTCCACACCGAGACCGGCATGGCACCGCTGGCCCGGTTCCTGGCCGACGGACCACCCGTGCCCACACCCGCGGCGCTGCTGATCGAGGCGTTCCGCTGGAGCCAATGGCGCACCGTGACCAAAACCGCCACCGTCAGCCTGCACGCCAACCTCTACGAAGTCGACCCGTCACTGGCCGGGCGCAAGATCGAGCTGGTTTTCGACCCGTTCGACCTCACCGACATCGACGTCCACCACAACGGCCGACCCGTCGGCAAAGCCGTGCCATTCAAGATCGGTAAGCACGTCCACCCCAAAGCCGCCGCCGACACCCCACCACCGCAAACCCCGACCGGGATCGACTACCTGCGCCTCATCGAAGACCGCCACACCCACGCCCTCGGGCAGCAACTCCGATACGCCCAGCTATCGGAGCCCACCGACCCGCCCGACAACAGCGAAACCGGTGACAACAGCGAACCCGACGGCCACCGGCCCCAGCCCAACCCGCGGCTGGAGGCCGAACTGGACAGCTTCACCGCGCTGCTGGGCCCAGAGGGCGACACCGCCGGCGACACCGACGCGGCCGAGGCGACCCCATGAGCCTGGACCAGCTCGCCTCATTCTTCGGCTTCACCCGCACCCCGTTCCGGCGCGACCTGGCACCAGCGATGCTGCACCGCCACAGCGGCCACAACGAAGCCGTCGCCCGGATCCGATGGTGCATCAGCGAAACCGCCCTCGCCGTCATCACCGGCGAAGTCGGTGCGGGCAAAACCGTCGCCCTGCGCGCCGCCCTGGCCGAACTCGACACCTCACGCCACACCGTCATCTACCTACCCAACCCAGCAGTCGGAGCCAGAGGCATCCACGCCGCCGTGGTCACCAGCCTCGGCGGTGTCCCACGCTTCCACACCGCCGCCCTGATCGCCCAAACCATGGACCACCTCGCCGCCGAAAAACACGAACGCGGCCGAGACGTCATCCTCGCCGTCGACGAAGCACACCTACTCAACACCGACCAACTCGAACAACTACGATTACTCACCAACAGTGAAATGGACTCCGTCGCCCCGTTCACCGGGCTGCTACTAGGTCAGCCCACCCTGCGCAGACGGATCAAACTCGGCGCCTTCGCCGCCCTCGACCAACGCATCATGCTCCGCTACGCACTACCCGGCATGACCCAAGCCGAGACCCGCGACTATCTCAGCCACCACCTCAAACTCGCCGGCCGCGGCGATCAACTCTTCTCCGACGACGCCGCGAACCTCATCCACCAAACCAGCCGCGGCCTACCCAGAGCAGTGAACAACCTCGCACTGCAAGCCCTCGTCGCCACCTACGCCGCGAACAAAACCATCGTCGACGAATCCGCCACCCGCGCCGCCGTCACCGAAGTCACCGCCGAATAACCCGCAACCACGACACCGCGAACACCAAACCGTCAACCCGACCACGAAAGCCCCGCCCCCACCCCGGGACGGGGCTTTCATCTCGCCCAATCATCCGCACCCACGATGACGCCGACGTCCCCACCCAGAGTGGCGGCTAACAGATCATCGGCATCGGGTTGTCGGTGAACACCCCGTGGTAGCGGTAGACGGTGAACAATTCGCCCTGGGCGGTGTGGGCGTCGGTGATTTTCTTGTTGTTGAGTTCCGGGACCCGGCGCACGATCAACCGGGCCGTGATCGGGTTCTTGCCCCCGGCTCCGAGAGTGTGAACGACTTCGGCGACTTCGGCCGCCGAGATCAGTTCACCGGTTTCGGGGTCCGGGATCGCCCGGGTGTAGGTGATGGGGGTCCATTCTCCCGCGGGGATCGCGCCGATCGATCGGCGTACCGCAGGGTCCAGTCGGACCGTGATCGAGAAATTCGCTCCCGCCCGACTGATCGTCCGGATCACCTCGCGGGGAGCTTGTCAAGTTGTTTGTGTGAGGTTTCGTTTCTGGTTTGGGTTAGATGCGGCCGGGGTGGGCCATGGCTAGTGCGTTGAGGGCTTGTTTCCAGCCCTGGGTGTGGGTGCCAAGTTCACCTCCTCGCTGGGTGCCGATGTTGCAGATAGCCAGGTAGAAGATCTTCAGGGCGGCGTCGTCGGTGGGGAAATGCCCGCGGGTTTTTGTGACTTTTCGCAGTTGGTAGTTGAGACTCTCGATCGCATTCGTCGTATAGATGATCTTGCGTATTGCTGGGTCGAATGCCAGGAACGGGGTGAACCGTTCCCAGTTGCGCCGCCACAGATCGACGATGGCCGGGTACTGCTGACCCCATTCGATTTCGAAGTCGTCCAGGGCGTCAGCGGCGGCGGCCACGGTGGGTGCCCGGTAGATCGGTTTGAGGGCCGCGGCGACCTTCTTACGATCTTTCCACGAGCAGTACTTGATCGAGTTGCGGATCAGGTGCACAACGCAGGTCTGCACGCTGGCTTGTGGCCAGGTGGCTTCGATGGCGTCGGGGAAACCGGTCAAACCGTCGCAACACACGACGAGTACGTCTTTGACGCCGCGGTTGCGCAGCTCTGTGAGCACACCGAGCCAGAACTTGGCGCCCTCGTCGCCTTTACCCATCCAGAGGCCCAAAACGTGCTTACGGCCCTCCAGATCGATGCCCAGGCTGATGTAGACGGGCCGGTTGACCACGACATGATCAGAGCGGACCTTCACCACGATCGCATCCAAATACATGATCGGATACACGGCGTCGAGTGGGCGTGACTGCCAGGCCCGCAGCTCAGGCAACACCCCGTCAGTGATCTTGGAGATGAGTTCCGGGGACACCTCGACCCGGTAGGCATCCTGCAAATGCGATCGCACGTCGCGAACCGTCATGCCCCGCGCCACCAACCCGATGACGATGTCGTTGAACCCCTCCAGGCGGCGCTGGTGCTTACCGATCAGTTTCGGTTCGAACGTGCCGTTACGATCACGTGGAACATCGACCGGGATCGGCCCGGCGTCAGTGAGCACCGTCTTGGGTGAGGTGCCGTTACGGGAGTTACCGCTGCCCCACCCGGCGCGATCACCATGCTCGTAACCCAGGTGCGCCGTGCGCTCGGCCTCCAACGCCAGATTCATGATCCGAGACGTCAACTCGGTTAACACCCCGTCGGGCCCGAGCAACTCCAGACCCTCCGATTCGATCTTGTCCATCAAGTCTTTCAGCGCGGAATCATCAATCAGATCCCGCCCAACGCGAACATCAGTAGCAGTCATCTTCAACAGTCCCTTCAATCGGTAACCGGAACCTCACACAAACTATTCAACAGGTCCCTTGGAGCCGGTGTTCCGCCGCTCCCACGGCAGCCTTTACAAAGCGCTGGACCGCGGACGCGTCAACGTCGAGGGTCTGCGCGAACTCCTCGTTGACAACCGTGACGACAGCTGGCCTTTGGTGTTCGCGGTGGACGCCTCCACCTGGGACCGTTGCGATGCCGAGACCAGCCCCGAGCGCGGCTACCACTACTCGGCGTCAAAACACTTGTCCGGCCAGCCGATCGTGGCGGGCTGGTCCTATCAGTGGATCACCCAGCTGGGCTGGGCGCCGGACTCCTGGACAGCGCCGATGGACGCCGTCCGGATCACCCCGCACGAGGACGCCACGACGGCCACGATCAACCAGGTGCGCCGCCTGGTTGGCATGCTGCCCACCGACGGGGACGTGCCGATGTTCGTCTTCGACGCCGGGTACGACGCCATCGCTCTGGGCGCGGACCTGACCTAGGAACGGGTGCAGGTGGTAACACGCATCCGCTCGGACCGCGTCTTCCACTCCGACCCCGAACCCGCGCCCGGTCCGGGACGCCCGCGCCGCCACGGCGACCGGTTCCCGCTGTCCCAACCCGGCACCTGGCCCACACCCGACGCCCAGACGCACATGCACGATCAACGCTATGGGCACATCCACGTCCAGGCCTGGCACGGCCTGCACCCGAAACTGGCCCGGCGCGGGCACTGGCGCGGAACCGATCAACTCCCGCCGATCGTGCAAGGCACGGTCATCCGCGTCGACGTCGACCACCTCCCGAAATCAGACGCCCGCGCACCCAAATCGCTATGGCTGTGGTGGTCCGGGCCCGGCACCGCCGACCTGGCCACCTGCTCCCGGGCCTACCTGCGCCGCTTCGACATCGAACACACCTACCGCTTCGTGAAGAACACCCTCGGCTGGACCACACCAGCGCTGCGAACCCCCGAACAAGCCGACCGCTGGACCTGGCTCATCATCGCCGCCTACACCCAACTACGCCTCGCCCGCGGCCTCGTTGACGACATCCGACTGCCATGGGAACGACGCCGCGACCCAACCAGACTCACCCCCGTGCGCGTCCGGCGAGGATTTCGCAACCTCC
>JAUYKX010000016.1 GCA_030699055.1 Candidatus Nanopelagicales bacterium | reverse complement strand
ATCGCACAGATGTCATTCTCGAAGTTCGCCACGTTCAGTGCCATCGGCGCGGTGCTCTGGGCTGGCGGCGTGACCTTGCTGGGTTACTTCCTCGGCAATGTCCCCTTGGTTCGGGACAACCTCGAGGCCGCGCTGATCCTGATCGTCCTGATCAGCATCATCCCGATTGTCATCGAGTACCTGCGTCACCGTCGGGAAGCTCGGGTCAACGCCTGATCGGGTTGCTGGACCAGAACCGACCTGATCAGTCCTCCAGACCGAGATCCGACAATTCGAACGCCGCCAGGTAGGGCAGGCCTGCGGCCTCGACCCGCGATCGCGCACCTCGTTCGACGATGACGGCCACGGCCACCACCTCGGCTCCGGCCTCCCGCAGCGCGTCGACAGCAGTCAGCACCGAGCCGCCGGTTGTTGACGTGTCCTCAACCGCCAGCACCCGACGACCGGCGACATCCGGTCCTTCGATCCGCCGTTGCAGCCCGTGCCGTTTGTTCTCCTTGCGCACGACGAACGCGTCGAGTCGCCGTCCCCGAGCCGCCGCCGCATGCATCATCGCCGACGCCACGGGGTCCGCGCCCAGGGTCAGCCCGCCCACGGCGTCGAAGTCGTAGTCGTAGTCGGCGGTCAGATCGAGCATCACCTGTCCAACCAGCGGTGCGGCCTCGCCATCAAGAGTCACCCGCCGGAGGTCCACGTAACAGTCAGCCTCCTGCCCACTGGACAGCACAACCCGCCCGCGAACCACCGCTTTAGTCCGAATCTGATCCAGTAACTGCCGACGAACCGTGACATCGCTCATGCGGGCCAGGTTAGTTCGCGCGCCGAGCAAGCCCGGGCGACCGGGTAGGGCAGAGTCTCCCTCGTGCAAGGGACCGTCGTGCTGCTGCCAGCCCAACAACGGCAACTTGTCGGGAACCCCGCCCCCGAGCCCGAGCAGGGCCCACTGCGGGTTTCATCGGGCTTCGACCGCCGCTCACTGGCGGCCGAGCTGGCCGCCTACGCAATCCCGATCTTCCTGCCCACCGACCCGCCACACCTGACCGCGTACGGCTCCGGCGACCCGGATGACCCGGCCGACTACAGCGGCCCCAGCGAACGCGAACTCAACGCGCACTGGGTGGCGCACGTATCAGTGGAGATCACTCGCCATCAACCACAGGCCCCGCTGCTCCTGGTGGCTGGCGGCGTGGCTACCGCCCGACTGTGCGCCCTCGGTTTCGCCCAGAAAGCATCACGACACGCGGTCAGCGGCTACGTGATCATCGACGGCCTGCTACCCGAAACAGGTCGGGCGGACTGGCCCAATGCTCCGGTGGATTTCGTGCTCACCCCGGAAGCGGACGAAACCGCCCGCCAGGCCGCTCGCGTGGCGGAACTGCGCGGCTGGACCTGCCACCGGGATACCGATCCGGCAACAGTGATTCGGCAGCTCGTCCGGGGGTAAGCGGGGTGCCCGATGGGTCACTTCCGCGCGTGCGGATCTTCGATCGGATCTGCTTGTGGTCGGTTGACATGTAGATGCATTGGTGGCGATTTGTACATGTGAGGCGCAATTGTACGTTTTCGCTGATTCAGCTATACTCAGACCATGGCTGAAGTGAGTGTGACGGAAGCGCGTGGGCGCTTGGCTGACGTTGTTGATGAGGCCCGCGTCAACCACACACCTGTTTACCTCACCCGGCGAGGTAAACAGGTCGCTGCCGTTATCGATGCCGCCGACCTTGATGAGTTGCTATCGGCAGCTGAGGATCTGGCTGATTTGCGGGCTGCCGCAGCCGCTCGGGCTGAAATGGATGACGGCGAAGAGGCTGTTCTGTGGGATGAAGTGAAGGCTGATTTGGGTCTGCACATTGGCTGACAAGTACACGGTTTCTCTTGCTCCGGCTGCGATCCGCGACCTGAAGAAGCTCGATCGGGCTGGCCGACACCGGGTTCAAACAGCGATCGACCTGCTGGCAACCGAGCCACGTCCACCGGGCGCCCGCAAGCTCAGTGGCGGCACCAACGAGTGGCGTGTTCGAACTGGGGACTACCGGATCATTTACGAGGTCGACGACCGCATCGTCACCGTACTGGTGCTGGCGCTCGGTCACCGTCGAGACATCTACCGCCGGTGAGGAACCGACTGGCTACTGCTTGCTCATCCGGCTACTTGAGCGGTTCGTTCGGCAATTCCACAGTCAAGTCTTGTGCAGCGACTGCCGCTGTTGCACCCGCGGAACGTTCCACCCGGTTTTGCGGTGAGCTTGGTCAGGTTGTGGCCGTAGTCGTACCTGAGCCATTTGCTGATCGCTGAAGTGCGTAGGTCGACGGATTTGGCTCGCGCACGGGTGGCCATGTGGTCATGTGCGGACACGACGGAAGCCCGGTTTCGAATGCAACCGATTAGGGACTCGTTCAGTGCCCACATTCCGCTCTTGGAGTAGGAACCCTGGTCGTTATGGTGGCGTCCGTGACCGCCGAACTGATGTACCCGGCCGCACGGATGGATGTCATGCATGCTCTGGCGTGTCTGGCGGATTCGGAATACCAATGGTCCGTATGGGTCAAGCGCGAGTTTCCGATCGACGCGTACTACGGCAGCTTCACCCAGACCATCAACACTCTGTTCGATGACTGGGCGGTGCTGCCCGACCCGAGTTCCTGGATCGGCCTCGCGATTTTCGATGGCCGTGAAGTTCCCCGTCTCCGCTCTCTCGGCGCCACGTTGGACATGTTGATTGACGAACTGGGCGAGGCTGACGATGAGTGTTATCTGCGCGATTCGAGATGGGCAACAGTGCTCGATCAGGCAGGTTCGGCTCTGACGGCCATGGTGTTGGCCGGCGGCTTTGACTACAGGCAACTGGCTGCGAACGAGAAACGGCAACCACCGCGATGGATCTTCTAACAATGGTTGAGGCGAACTGGTCGAACCGGCATTCGCGCCAGTCCCAAGGGCAAACCCGCCGCCGTCACCGCTGCGGCGACTGGATGAGCATGGAACAAGTCCCTTGCGGAGGAACCCGGTGACCGCACTCATCGTCGTGCTTTCGGTGGCGACTATCGCCGGATTGGCCCGTGTCAACCTGACCAATGGCGGACGCCGCGGCTGGCTGCGGCTGATAGGCGACGTGGTATGCCTGTCGCTCCCTTCAGTCGGCGCCGTTACAACGCTTCCACCTTCGATCAACATGCAGGTCTTGCTTGCCTATCTGGTGGTGGCCCTTCTGTTGACGGAAATCCGCAACCTTCGATTCCATGGCGGGAACAAGACGACCCACGAAAGGTGGCCGGCGTCGGCGGAGGCGAACGGGACGGTTCGTGGTGGACCGGGCACACGGATCCGGTGTCGAATCGACCGGGTGATCCGGGGGTCGGCACGCGCAGGGACGGGCAGCGCTCGTGACCCTGACCGCCGCAAGGGTGTCTGCCCGCTCGGACGGGACGGAAACCGATTTCAGGTGTGACCAGCCGTGGCCGACGGGCGCCTGCGGACCGGTTCCCGGATCCTCAACGAGTTCTCGTTTCGTCGGCCGGAGCCTGGGTGAGGTGGGATGAGTTCGAGCAAGCTGCCCGGAAGCGCGCTGTACTTCTTCGAGGAGCACCGGGAACAATATCTGCATCCGAGCGCGGGAAATGAGTGCATGGTCAGAGTTCTCGCCGATCACGAGCCATCGATCGCAACGCTCTGGGATAGCGCCATGGTGGCGACGCAGTTCATGGAGGAAGGTGGCGGACGAGTAGACCCTGCGAATGCACCGTTGCGGTTGGGGATCGGCGTGATGACATTGACAGTCCTGGTGAGCGCGGGCGCATTCCTCGGCTTGTTGGCCGCCATTATGGTCGGCGATCTCGTGGGGCGACTCTTCCTGGATCATTCAGCGACCCCTGTCTGGATGGGAGTCGCGATGAGCGTCGTGTTCGTCGGCCTTGTCGTTGGCGGAGCAGTTGCCCCGGTGCTTGTCGGCCGTGCGCTACTTCGCAGGCGGAGAAGGGCGGCTTTGCGGCGTTATGGTGACGGCGACTACGGCAGCCTCAGTTACTCCTCCACCTCAACCTGATGTCCGGAACGGTCACCCCCGCCGCGACTCGCTGACGGCCTGCAAACGTCGGGGCCATGAGGATTCGGGGGATCCCCGACCGCCATTCGGGCACGGCGAAATCGCTCGGTGGCCGTGACGTCAGGCAAGCCGTGGGAGAAAGCCGCGAACCGCGCGCTCGTTAAGGCCAGCTGAACCTCTCCACCACGACGTCGGGTAGGACAAGTCGACGAATCGGTGCGGGGGAGCACTGCGGTCGCGGTACTGAACAAAACGGCGATCGTAACCAGGGTGATCAGACGTGGCGAGGATTCCACAAACACCAAGGATGTCGACAACCCCCGTCCGCTCGGCGTGGTTGCCCTTCAAGAGGGCAAGACTCGAGGCAGCGACATCTGCCGTCTGCGCCGACGGCGCCTCCCGCAGTTTGCTCAACAGGTTCGCACCCAGATCCAGAGCCTCAGTGGTAACCGGGTCCAGCGGGGCGCGAACGAACCGTTCGAGGTCGAATGCGACATACCGCAAGTCGTCGCGGCGAACGCCGCCAAACTTGAATCGCTCGAAGCTGAGCACATTGAGATCCTGCGTCGACTGCCCGGGGAGACCACAGACCGCGCACATCGCAGAACTGGTCATGGCCGTGAAGTCGTGTGTGGGGAGTCTGCGCGCCACGGCGAATGACCCCAACGCCGATCGTAGGTCCAATCGACGCGAAGCCAGGCTGGCGACAAACGCATCGCCAACCAGGGCCGGATCGACCTCGTGCGCAGCCAGTTGGGCTGCTGCCACCCAGTCATCGTGAGCCAGCGACCGCGGATTCGCGAACATCACCCCGGTTGCCACAGCCGTCTCAAGATCGACGCCAGTCGGCAAAATGGGCGGTGACCGCCATCCACCCGACGCCCAGAAGGCGTTCATCAGGGGTCGCAACGCGGATCGGCTGATCTCGTACGTCGTCATCGCTCGATCATGGCCCCCAAGGCGGGGGGCATTCCAGCCAACCCACCCCCCAATCCCGGATCCGCCGCCGACACACCCACCGGACGCTACGGCCTCACTCCATCCACGAGCCACTCCGCCGGGACCACAGCGCTACCGAAGGGCCATGCCTTCTCGCGGCGTCATCAGGGTGGTACGCCCGTCTGATCTGGTCAGCCGAGCGGGTTGGTCCAGCGAAGCCCGGGAAAGCGCCCGAAGTCGCGGTCGGCCGAACACAGCTCGGCGCCGTTTTCGATGGCGAGTGCCGCCAGATGGGCATCGGTGGTGAGGTTGCCTGCCGAGCCCACCGGTTCGACCAAGCCACGCAGGATCGCCAGGTGGCGCGCGGTGGGTTCGACTGTGACGGCGCACGGCTGAGCAAGCCAGCCTTCGACGATGTCGAAAGCCTCGCTGGAGGCCAGCGGCTCGGCGAACAACTGCGACCTCGTGGACAGGCGCAGGAAAGCCAGCAACACGACCCACGGCAAACCCACCATTTCGGTTCCCGACAGCGAAGCCTCAAGCCAGTCCCGCGCGCGCTGATGGTGCACGGAGCCCTCGTCGATCGCATACAACAGCAGGTTCACATCTGGGATGATCACTTGCGTAGCTCAAGCCTTCGCGCGATCTCTTCGTCTTCAAGGGACGCGGCCAGGTCCAGGGCCTTGGTCAAATCGACGCCGCGACGCAGGCCAAGGCGGCGGGCTGGTACGCGATAGGGGCTGGTCCGCCCGCGTTCCGAGGCCAGGCCAGCCCTTACCGCATCGTTGAGGACGGACTTGAATGATCAGCGGAAGTTCGACAAACGACGCACCAGCCGCCGGGGCGCCACTCGGGCAACGGCACCGACGGTCTGGTACCTCAGGCTGGGCACACTCAACACCCGTCCCCGGTCGGCATCGGCGATGGCCTTGGCCACCACTCGCCGGGCATCGAGCCAGGCCTGATCGGGCAGCGAGGTCATGTCGAGGTCGGCCCGATCGTGGAACTCGGTCCGAACGAAACCGGGACACAAGGCGGTCATGGTCACCCCGGTTCCGATCAAGTCATTGGAAACCGACTCGGTGAACACCGTCGCCCAGGCCTTCGCCGCCGAGTAGGTGCCGCGCGTCGCCCAGCCGGCGATACTCGACACGACGATTACGCGCCCGAACCCCCGGTCGATCATGCCAGGTAGGGCCTCATGGGTGAGCCTCATGGGAGCGCGAACCATCACGTCGATCAGTCGTTGTTCGTCGGCCAAGGGGGTCTTGGTGAAGGGCTGACCCAACCCGAACCCCGCATTGTTGACCAGCCAGTCGATCGGTCGATCGCGGTCGGCGACGCGCTTCTCGACCTGACGGCACTGGGTGGTCTTCGACAGGTCGGTAACCAGAAACAAGCAGTGGACCCGGAACTCGGCTTCCAACTGCACCGCAAGTTCATCGAGCCGATTCTCGTCACGGGCGACCAGGACCAAGTCATGTCCCCGGGCGGCCAGTTGAAGTGCGAACTGCCTGCCCAACCCGGCCGTGGGCCCGGTAATCAATGTTGTAGTCATGATCCAAGGGTGCCTGTCGCCCCGGAAACCGCTGCGCGCGGGTCCGGGATGCGGGGACTTCGGCTCGCAGTTTCGCCGCCATTCCAGCACGGTTGACCAAGTTGACCAACTCGGCGTATGATCCTCCTGTGGACCAATACAACGTGTACCAGGCGAAGACTCTTCTGTCTGAGCTTCTGACTCGCGCCGAGAACGGCGATGAGATTGTCATCGCCCGTTCCAACCGGCCGGTTGCCAAGCTGGTTCCCTACCGGGAGCCCGCCGAAGGCGAACCGCGCAAGTTGGGCCAGTGGAAAGGCAAAGTGGTTATTGCGGACGACTTCGACGATCTGCCCCCGGAACTGTCGGCGGCTTTCAACGGTGAGGAGCCGCCGCGTGCAGCTGCTTCTTGACACCCACGTCGTGCTTTGGTGTCTGGCCGGAGCACCGCTGTCACCGGAAGTGCTCGACACGATTCGCAACCGCCAAAACGCCGTCTTCGTGTCAGCCGCGACAGCTTGGGAGGTGTCGATCAAACAGGCGCTGGGCAAATTGAACGCCCCCGGGAACTTCGAGGAGGCGGTTGAAGACGCCGGATTCACGGCCCTTCCGATCACACTGGCGGATGCCCTGACCGCGGGTCGACTTCCCGGACACCACGCTGACCCGTTTGATCGGATGCTCATCGCTCAGGCCCTCCGCCGGCGAATGACTCTAGTCAGCCAGGACAGTCGCTTCGGAGAGTACGACGTCAGGATTCTGCCCGCCCGTCAGCGCGGACCGTAGCCGTAACCTGGTCAAATGCCCGCGCACCCGCACGAACTCGTCGCCCGGATGCAACCCCACCAGGCCTCAATCTTCGGTGAGATGTCGGCTCTGGCCACCGAGGTCGGGGCCGTGAACCTGGGTCAGGGATTTCCGGACACGGACGGCCCGGAGGAACTCAAACGCATCGCCATCGCCTGCATCGAAAACGGCGAAGGCAACCAGTACCCGCCCGCCCACGGCATGCCGGTGCTCAGGCAAGCCATCGCCGACCACCAACGCGACTGGTACGGGTTGCACCCGGATCCCGACCACGGCGTTTGCGTGGCGACCGGCGCTTCGGAGGCCCTGGTGGCCTCCGTGCTGGCCTTCGTGGAACCGGGCGACGAGGTCATCGTCCTCGAGCCCTACTTCGACCTTTACGTGGCTGCGATCTCGCTGGCGGGTGCCACCCGGGTCACGGTGCCCCTGCTCGCCCCGGAACCGGGAAGCGGCGAGCCCTTCCGCCTCGACCGCGCCGCTCTGACCGACGCGATCACCGACCGGACGCGGATGGTGATCGTGAACACCCCGCACAATCCGACCGGAGCCGTCCTGGACTCGGTTGACCTGTCACATATCGCCCGGGTTGCGATCGACAACGACCTGTTGGTGCTCAGCGACGAGGCGTACGAGCACCAGTTTTTCGAACCCGCCCGCCATGTGCCGATCGCCGGCTTGCCCGGAATGTGGGAGCGGACGATCACGGTGGGATCGGGGGGCAAGTCGTTCAGCTTCACCGGCTGGAAGGTCGGTTGGGCGAGCGGTCCGGCCGAGTTGATCGGCCCGGTGCGGGTGATCCGGCAGCACCTGTCCTACGTCTCGTCAGGACCGTTCCAACCCGCCATCGCCGCCGGGCTGCGCCTGCCCAGGTCGTACTTCACCGACCTGGCCGCGAGCATGCGTGAGCGCCGGGATCTGATGTCGACCGGCCTGGCGCGCCTCGGTTTCGAGGTCATCCCCAGTCAGGGCACGTACTTCATCACGACCGATGTCAGATCAGTCGGGTACTCGTCCGGGCGGCAATTCTGCCGGGAGCTGCCACGCGGGGCCGGGGCCGGGGTCGTCGCCATCCCGATCGCCGCCCTGGCCGACGATCGGGATCGCTTCGACCCGTTCGTCCGCTGGACGTTCGGCAAGAGCGAATCCGTCCTGGAAGAGGCCCTGCGTCGGCTAACCGCAGCGGTCGGCTGACCACTACGTACGGCTGACCACTACCCAGGCGACACGGACAACCCGGCGGCGTCCGGCGCGACATCCACCCGAACCGTGGCCCCATCCCGAACCTGG
>JAUYKX010000014.1 GCA_030699055.1 Candidatus Nanopelagicales bacterium | reverse complement strand
TAGGCGGCTCCCATGATCAATGGGGGCACGAAACCGCCCAGACCGCCGGCAGCACCGACAAAGCCGGTAACAGCACCCACCGCGTTGGATGGCGCCATGATGGCAACGAAACTGAATGTTGCCCCGGCGCCAGCACCGAGCGCGCCAGCCATCACCAAGAAGGAGGTGGTTCCGACCGGCATCAACTCAGGGGTAGTGGACTGGACAGCAGCGGCGACCCCAACCACCACAAACACCGCAGCCAACACCCGACTTGGGCCGATCTTGTCAGACAGCCAACCACCGACGGGTCGCAAAGCCACCGCAACCAGCACGAAACCTGCCAGCCGATAGGCGGCATCGGCCCGGTCCAACCCGTAACCACTCTCCAGGTACGCCACTAGGTACACAGAGAACGCGACAAAGCCACCGAAGGTCACGGCGTAAAGAGCCGACGCGTACCAAGTGACCGAGAGCTTCATGGTCCGGGTCAACCGCTTGGCCACCGAAACTGTCGACGGCGCCCATGAGGGTGGTTCGCGCATGATCAGTGCGGCCAAGGCCGCGTACACCACAAGCACAACAGCTGCCGCGATGAAGGGCGCCGTTTCACCCCAGGATCGGGCAAGGTTCACCGTGGTCAGACCCGAGATGGCGGTGCCGCCCATACCCACGCCGAACAAACCGATCGCCAGGCCCCGGCGCTCGGGAGGAAACCACCCGTTGACATAAGGCACGCCAACGGCGAACGCCGTGCCGCCAATGCCCAAGAAGAAACCCCCCACCAGCAGGGTGGTCAGTGACTTCTGCCCGAACAGCCCGATGTACAGCACTGCGATCACAGTCAGCAAAGACACGATCGGGAACATAATCCGAGCACCGTGTTTGTCCGTGAGGGCGCCGACGGGAATGCGGCCGAGCGAGCCGACAATGACCGGCACAGCCACAATCAATGCCTGCTGAAACGCAGACAAACTGAGTTGTTCCTTGAAAGCTGGCGCTAACGGGCTGAGCAGTGCCCAAGCCCAGAAGTTAAGTGCAAACCCCAGCGTTGCCATTACCAACATGCCGGTCCGCGTGCGATTACCCGATCCGTCGGGAGGTTTCGAGACTGGAACAGACGCGCTCATTGGCGATTCCCTTCTGAGACGTTAGGCCCCAGGCGGTCACCTGATGACCACGACCCAGTGTGCCCCCGACTCAACGGAAATCGAGCGGTATGTGGCTCAATTCATCCCGGTTGTCTACAACCTCACACTGATTGCTGCCCATTGCCTCACAGTGGCCGCGATCCATGGCCTCTCTCGGCCGGCAATGGTCAAAGACCCGGGCTACTTAACCCTTGGTTGCAGCACGACCGTCTTCGTTAGGTTCTTGAGCATTCCGAAGAACACAACAATCCACACAATGAATGCGATCCAGAGCTCCCAGTAGCCAACTCCTTGCACCACAGGAAGGTCCACGGCCTGTCCGATGGTGTCAGACGAAACCGCATACATGCCCAAGGGGAAGACCATGCTCCAGAGTGGCGCCTGGTAGTTGAGCGGCACCTTGTGCCGGAAATGACGCCAGTACCCGACAGCCAGGATTGGCGGAATCAGCCACGTCCCCACTGCCCAACACAGCACCGAGCCGGCTGACACCATGTCCCTGGTGGCATTCACCATCGGCGCACTCGCCATCTCGGTGATCTTGCCACCGGCCAAAATGGTGATCGCCAAGGCCCCCATGGAAATCCAATACGGGGTGGTGAAGTCCTTCGGGTCCGGTTCGACTGTCATCAGTCTGATGTGCAGCGTAATGATCACGATAACGTAGATCCCCAGCCCGATCGCCCAGCAGCAAACGGCCAGTATCGCCAACTCGCGCCTAATCAGTTCGAAGTGCGGCTCCAGAGTCGCCGCGAGCACGGCCACCGACTGGGTGGCAACGGTCCAGATCAGCCACGTGCCGTTTGCGGGCTTCAACAACGGCCGTTTGGCTGGCCCGAAAAACGAGGCCCAGGGTATGCCGTAGCCAAGAAAGATCCAGGCGATGGTAGAGAAGACCAGGAATACCATGGCCACATTTAGGTGGCCGTCAATCGCGATCCTCGTCCCAAGCACGTTCGTCCCGGCCACGATGGTGAAGAAGGCGAACGAAGTCGCCGGGTTAACGAAGTCGGCGACCATTTCCTTGCGGAACTTGATCAGACGCACCAGGTACAGCACGACCAGCACCGCGTACGCGATTGCACTGACCCACAGCAGGGCGACCGATGCGACATCCCAACCGTTGTTGTGCAGGCCAACCGAGACGATGCCAGTAGCCATGACCAAGGCGAAGTACCCGGGGTTGAGGGTCCGGATGCTGTTACTCGCCCGCCCGCCTAGCGTGGTCTCAACTGCAGCTTGAGTCATTGGCTTTGATCCCATCGTCTCTGGTACGGCAGCACCCGGCCCCGAAGGATTGCCCTCGGGGCCGGGTGCTATTGATCAAATGTATTAGTACCGACTCAGTTTGTGCGTCGCAAGTCGACACACACCGAAACCGGCATGAACTACTTACCGACGTGACTTCTCCAGTCCAGGCCGCTCCCAGCCGGGACGGGGATCGCGGCCGTTCGCATCAAGTTCAGGCTTGCGCGAGCGGTACACGACGTAAGGCCGCTTCAGGTACCAGATCGGCACAGACAGCACGTGAACCAACCTGGTGTACGGCCAGATACCAATCAACAGGAACGCGAACACCGCATGAAGCTGGTACGACCAGGGCGCTCCGGTAACCAGGCTTGCATCCGGGTGGAGGTAGAAGATTGACCGGAACCACTCCGAAATTGTCGGCCGATAGTTGTACACGTCGAAAATCTGGAAATACAGCGTATTTATCAGACCGAGCACGATCACGATCGTCAACAACGGGTACATGAACTTGTCGCTGGGCAGAGAGGAAATTCGAACCGACCCGGTCGCCAGGCGACGCGCCACCAAACCCACAAATCCAATGAACATAATCACGCCGAATATGCCGCCCAGTCCCAACGCACCAGCGTGATACATGCTCTCGCTAATGCCAAGCGCCTCGGTCCACGACTCGGGAATGAGCAGCCCGCTGACATGCCCGAGCAACACCATTAGCAAACCGAAGTGCCACATCGGACTCGCCCAGCGCAAAGTCTTGGATTCGTACAACTGGCTCGAGTGGCTAGTCCACCCGAACTTGTCGTAGTGGTAGCGCCAGAAATGACCCAAGACAAACGAGGCCAAACAAATGTACGGAAAAATGACGAAAAAGAACTCTCTAACAGCGGTCATGCGCGCGCTCCAATGGACTCGTCAACTGCACTGAAAGGTTCGAGATTCATCAAGCCCACCACCTCGGTCGGCGGACCTTGGGCCACCAGCCTTTGAGCGGCCTCCTGCTGTTCGGGGGTCAATGCGGGCAGCATCGACAGCACCAACGTCGCCACAACTGCCGCTGGCGAGCCGAACTTCACCAGAGCGGCCTGCAGCACCTCCAGCCCTTCGCGATGCTCCTCCAGAAGCTCCCGCGCCGCCAGCTCCTCGTCCGACCCGGCCGCCGCGAACTCGAGCAATACCGGGAGGAAGTCAGGCAACTCGCCATGGTTGACCTGCCAGCCGGCCATGCGGTAAGTCTCCTGGAACCGCCACAACGCCATACCTCGCCGCCGGGTGTCTCCGTTCAGGTAGTACGTCAGGTAGAGACAGCAGCGTCGCTTCATGTCAAAAATCGACACATACTCGGATTGCAGGTCCAACAATTCCCGCCCACTGATCGCCGACAGGTAGTCCTCAGCCAAAGTGCGCCAATCGGCGGGAAGCGAAGCCGCCACTTCCTTCATCACGGGCAAGTCAGCGACGAGCGCTTCATCCGGATACGCGAACAATCGGGATGCCAGGATCAGCGCCGCTCGGCGCTGACTCCTGGTCCCAACCTCGCTGGTCATCTTCGCCATGGCAATCAACCGTGCCGGTTCGGGTCGAATCCGCCGATTGTCACCGGCGTTGGGCTTCCCTCCCCGTGCGCGTCCCACGCGACAGAACACCCGGGCAGCTCGTCGTCGAACGCCGATGCCACCTCACCGTGCGCCTGGGGAATGACAAACCGATCCTCGTACTTGGCGATCGCCAACAGCCGGTAAAGAGCCTCGATTTCTTCGACGCTCATCCCCACGGCCGAAGAAATCGACGGATCGACGGTCTCGCCGAGGTTGGCTCGACGCATGTGGGCTCGCATAGCCGCCAACGTGCGCAGCACCTTGGCCACCGCATCCACATCCCCAGCCGTGAACAATTGAGCCAGGTATTCCGTCGGGATTCGCATCGCGTCGATCGCCCCGAACAAGTTCCCGATATCCTCGCCGTCGTGCCCGGTCGTGACCAGCGCATCGACCACCGGCGACAACGGAGGGATGTACCAGACCATCGGCAGCGTCCGATACTCGGGATGCAGCGGCAGCGCCACGTTGTAACGGCAGGCCAGATCGTAGACCGGTGACTTCTGTGCCGCCTTGATCCACTCCCCGGGGATACCGTCACGCTTGGCCGCCTCGATGACCTCTGGATCCCGGGCGTCGAGCAACAACGACTTCTGAGCTGCCATCAGTTGCTGTTCGTCAACGACAGTCGCCGCTTCCGTGACCCGATCAGCGTCGTAGAGGAACACCCCGACATAGCGCAACCTGCCAACGCAGGTCTCGGAGCAAACCGTCGTCTGACCATGTTCGATGCGCGGATAGCAAAACGTACACTTCTCCGACTTGCCGGTCTTGTGGTTGAAGTAAACCTTCTTGTACGGACAACCGGATACACACATGCGCCAGGCCCGACACCGGTCCTGATCGACCAGCACGATCCCATCCTCGCTGCGCTTGTACATGGCACCAGAGGGGCACGATGAGACACAGGCCGGATTGAGGCAGTGCTCGCAGATTCGGGGCAGATAGAACATGAAGGCTTGCTCGAACTCGAACTTGACCTTCTGCTCCATCTTTGCCAGGAGCGGATCCTTTGGACCGTGCTCAGGAGCCCCACCCAGGTCGTCGTCCCAGTTCGGACCCCAAGTGATCTTCATGTCCTGTCCGGTGATCAATGACTTCGGCCGGGCGACGGGGAAGTCGTTACCCGCCGGCGCGTTGATCACATGCTCGTAGTCGTACGTCCACGGTTCGTAGTAGTCCGACATCTGCGGCATGTGCGGGTTGGCGAAGATCGTGGTC
>JAUYKX010000012.1 GCA_030699055.1 Candidatus Nanopelagicales bacterium | reverse complement strand
CATCACGCGCAAGAATCGGCGCAATGATCCGGATCGCTTGGAGATCCAGAAGTTCTGTCCGCGCTGCAACCGGAAGACAGCCCACAAGGAAACCCGCTAACGACCGTTCGACCGGCCGGAGCGGACCGGCTGGCCGGCGGTTCGACCCATCGAGGTAGGTGCGAGTGATGAACAGACTTTACGACCGTGTGGCGATCGTGACTGGAGCCGGCCGGGGCATCGGTCGGGCGACCGTTCTGCGGCTGGTTTCCGAGGGTGCGTCGGTCGTCGTCAACGACATCGATTTGGAGCCAGCCGAGGAGACCGTCGCGCTGGTCACCGAAGCTGGAGGACGCGCACTGGCGTGCGTGGCGAACACAGTCGATGCCGTCGAGGCGGATCGCCTGGTGGCCACCGCCATCGAGGCTTACGGCAAGTTGGACATTCTGGTCAACAACGCCGGGACGACCAGGGACAAGATGTTCCACAAGCTCGATGACGAAGCCTTCGACCTGGTCATGGACGCCAACCTCAAGACCGGTTTCCACACGACCAGAGCCGCCATGCCCGCGATGCGTGAGCAGGCCAAGAGGGAGATCGCAGCCAAGGGCGCGGTCGCCTACAACCGGAAGATCGTTTTCACCTCGAGTGTGGCGGCTTTGATGGGCAATCCCGGCCAGTTCAACTACACGGCTGCCAAGGGCGGGATCATCGCGATCACCAAGACCCTGGCCCGCGAGCTCGGCCCCTTCGGGATCAACGTGAACGCGGTGGCGCCGGGCTTCATCGAGACCAGATTGACTGCCGCCCGGCAAGCTGGAAGCGGCTACGGGATTCCCGAAGAGATGCGCCAGATGGCCAAGGCGATCATCTCTTTGGGGCGGCTCGGCTTGCCGGAGGACATCGCGAACGTCACGGCCTTCCTCGTCTCTTCGGATTCCGACTTCGTATCAGGGGTCACCATTCCGGTGACCGGCGGCCAACTGGGCGGGATGTGAGCGGGGCATGGCACTGAATCGGGAGTACATCGGCCGCAAGTTCGTCAGCGAGCGTTCCTACCAGGTGGGCCGGGAGAAGATTCGCGAGTTTGCGTCCGCCATTGGGGACTTCAACCCCGCTTATCACGATGTTGAAGCAGCCCGGGCCCTCGGCCATGGAGACCTGATTGCCCCGCCGACGTTCGCGTTCATCCCGGCGTTTCGGGCCATGACGGCGATGATGGGCGATCCCGAATTGGGGTTGGACCTTTTCCGGGTCGTTCATGGTGAAGAGAGCTTCAGTTACGAGCGACCGATTCAGGCCGGTGATGACCTGGAGGTACACAGCGAGGTGGAGGACATTCGGGCGTCGGGCCACAACGAGTTCGTGACCTTGCGCCAGGATCTGGTCACAGTGGTTGGCGAACTGGTGGCCACGACCCGGGCGGTCATCGTCTCGCGGGGCACGGCGCTCCAGGAGGGCTGATTCAATGAGTGAGACACCGTCACAGAGCGCGACACCCCGGTTGGCCGACGTCGCGGTCGGCGATCGGCTACCGAGCGCTTCCTACCCGATTCAGCGGCTGAACCTGGTGATGTACGCGGGCGCTTCCGGCGACTTCAACTGGATCCACTGGAACGAGCGGGTGGCCAAAGCCGTGGGCCTGCCCAACGTGATTGCGCACGGAATGCTCACCATGGCCGAAGCCGCGCGGCTGGTGACCGACTGGGTGGTCGACCCCGGCCGCTTGATCGAATATGGCGTGCGTTTCACGAAGCCGGTGGTAGTTCCCGACGACGATCAGGGGGCGATGGTCGAGGTCACGGGCGTCGTGGCGGCCAAGCGCGACGACGGCTGTGTCGAGGTGGATCTGACTGCCACTAGCGGGGGTGTCGACGTGTTGGGCAGGGCGCGGGCCGTTGTGCGACTGGCCGACTGAACAGTTCGGGTCCTCCGGGCCAGGGGCACTCCTGGCCCCGTTGACCACCTTGCGTTGCGGCGGCCCAGCCCGCGAACTGGTGACGGCGACCACGGTTGACACTGCGGTGTCGGTTGTTTCCGATTGCGACGATCGCCGCGAGCCCGTGCTGCTGCTGGGTGGGGGCAGCAACGTGGTGATCGCCGACGATGGTTTCCCCGGGACGGTCGTGCGGATGGCCACCGGGGGTGTCGAGGTCACTGACACTGACCGCAACGGTGACGATTCGGTTCGACTCGTGGTGGCCGCAGGGGAGACCTGGGATCGGGTTGTCGCCCGGTCGGTCGATGATCAGCTCACCGGCTTGGAGTTTCTTTCGGGTATTCCCGGGTCGGTCGGAGCCGCCCCGGTCCAGAACATTGGCGCCTATGGCGCGGAGCTGTCCTCGGTGCTGGAGACGGTCGCAGCGTTCGATCGCCGTGACCGGCAGTTGGTGGATCTCGGACCCGCTGAATGTGGTTTTGAGTACCGGATGAGCCGGTTCAAGCGGGAACGTGGTCGGTGGTTGATAACCCAGGTGACCTTGATGTTGCGCCGAGTCACGAGCCCCGACGACATGGCCGAAATCACGCATCCCGATCTGGTAAATCGGCTGGGAGTGGCCAAGGGCGAGCGGGTGTCACCTCGGAATATTAGGCAAGCCGTTCTGATGGTGCGCCGGTCCAAAGGCATGGTCCTTGACGTTGCCGATCATGATACGTGGAGTGTCGGCTCGTTTTTCCTCAACCCGGTCGTGGCCTCCGACGTTGCTCGACGGCTGCCTGTTGATGCGCCATATCGTCCGGTCGACGGCGGTCGCGTCCGGGTGAGCGCGGCCTGGCTCATCGAGGCGTCGGGGATCGAGAAGGGTTGGGGAGTTCGGGAAGACGCTGCCGCGCGCATCTCGACTCGCCACAGCCTCGCCCTGACCAACCGGGGTGGTGCCACCACCGCCGACATCCTCGAACTGGCCCGAGCAGTCATCGCTGCTGTTCAAGAACGGTTCGGCATCACGCTCGAACCCGAGCCGAACCTTGTCGGTTGCTCGCTCTGATTCCGGGCCTGCTACCCGGGGTTTCTTTCTCCCCCGGATTCAGCGAAAGTCGGGCCAGTCTGGCGTCTCGGGCCACCGTTGCCGCAGGGCTGCAACATCGTCCGCCAGTTCGGCGGCGATTAGCTTTCTCATCTCCGGCGTCAGGCGGTAGGTGGGCCTGGAAGGAGCCACGGGCTGTGTGGCTAGTCGCCTCAGCCAGCGTCTCCGCCGGATTGGGAAGGTCGGCTCGGCGGGGCTGACGATGATTCCCGGATCCGGCGCCAGTTCGACTTCCCGGTTGGCCAGGTTCTTGGAAGTCTCGTTCCACCGGCGACTGGTATCGAACTCGACGTCGGTGCGCAATCCCAGAAACTCCAGCACCTCCTCCATCACGTCGTTCGGCTCTCGCTCCAGGCGCTCATGGGAAACCAACGCGATCTGCTCAGACGGGAAGTGTTGCTCCAGTCCGCGGATCTGCATGGCGTAGCGCGAAACATTCAGACACCGGGGGCTTCCGCCAGGGCCCGGGGAAACGGCAGGGTTTCGTTGCCCGCCTGGACCACATGGCAGTAGTGCGAA
>JAUYKX010000011.1 GCA_030699055.1 Candidatus Nanopelagicales bacterium | reverse complement strand
CCCGCAAAGACGGCACTTTCGTCATTCCCACACCGAACTACCCAAGATCACCTCCACGGATTCAGGCTTAGATCGGGTCCGGTTGTAGAAGTCCGACAACACGTTGCTGCTCACCCACGGAACGACACCGCAGTGCGCGAGGATCGAGCATTCGAGAAGCCGGGCCGTGCGCCCGTTGCCGTCTCCGAATGGGTGTATCCACGCGATGTACAAGTGGGCCAGAGTCGCGGCGAAGAACGCGTACACGAACTTCATGTCCGGACCGGTGCTCTCGTCATGCATGGGGGCCAACCATTCGTGGTTCAGCCAGTCGCACAACCGGTCGACCAGGTAGTCGACATCTTCGGGTGGTGCGGCCCGGTAGTCCCCTACGACCAACTGGGTCTCGGTGTATTCCCCGGGAATGACGTGATCCTCCAGTTCGAGATCTCGCAGAATGATCCGGTTCTGCTCCTTGATCCATTCTGGAGTGAGGTGGAGGGTGTTGGCGCTCACGGCCGAGTGATCGATGTCCGTCAACGCGGCGGCGACGTTGTGAAGTTCCTGTTCCAAGTACTGCTGTGAGGGTGGAAGGTGCAACTGCTGCGCGAGAATCGCTTTCGCCTGTTCCTCTGACAGGGTGTTGCCTTCGATCGCAGTTGTGGCAAGTGCTCCCTTGGCCAGAAAGATGCCAGCGAGGTCTTTGGCTACTGCGGGTGGTAGCGGCGACCCGGCCAAATGCTGGCACTTGGAAAATGCCTCACCCAGTTTGAGCCACAGGGAGCCCAACTCGACTGGAAACGCGAAGTCGATCCAGGGGCATTGCTGTTCGTAAGCGCGATGGGTCACGCCCCAACATTAGGGTTATTGGCCCGATTTTGTCCGCTCGGGTGTCCGACTGTGTGTCCGGCGAAGCCGCCAGCGCGTCCCTCTCGCACTTCGGCTGGCCAGCACCGAAATGTGGGCAGTACTTGGCGCGAACAACTCGCTCGGTACAGGCAACGCTCGCATCGGTACGAATTCCTTGGTTAGTGTCGCGATCGTCCGCAATGTCCGGTTCGCCTCGGAGGTGCGCAGTGGTCGAGAACAATGATCGAATGCGGGCACGCGGCGGAGGAACCGGCGAGAACCCGGAGGTGGCCCGGCTCCGCCAAGAGCTGGCGACGGCGCGGGCCCGGGCCGAACGTCTGGCCGACACTCTTCATGAAGCCCGCGATCAAATCGTCGCGCTAAAAGAGGAAGTCGATCGCCTGGCCGAACCGCCGAGCGGCTACGGAGTGCTGCTGGACTTGCACGACGACGGGACGGTCGACGTGTACACCGGCGGACGCAAGCTTCGGGTGGCCGTGAGCCCGGAAGTGGAGAAGGACTCCCTGAACATCGGGCAGGAGGTGATGCTCAACGAAGCCGTCAACGTGATCCGGGCGCAAGGATTTGAACGTCACGGCGAGATCATGATGCTCAAGGAGATTCTGGAGGGCGGGGACCGGGGCTTGGTTCTGAGTCAAACCGACGACGAGCGAGTGGTCTGCCTGGCGGAACCGCTGCGGGAGATCCCTCTCCGACCCGGCGACTCTCTCCTGGTCGACACCCGAGCCGGACTCGCCTTCGAGCGTATTCCGAAGGCCGAGGTCGAGGAGCTCGTGTTGGAGGAGGTCCCCGACATCGACTACTCGGACATCGGTGGTCTCGGTCGGCAGATCGAGCAGATCCGCGATGCGGTCGAATTACCGTTCCTGCATGCCGATCTGTTCGCCGAGCATGAGTTGCGCCCGCCGAAAGGGATCCTCCTGTACGGCCCACCTGGCTGCGGCAAAACCCTCATCGCCAAGGCCGTGGCCAATTCTCTGGCTCGGCAGGTGGCGGCAAGCGCGGGTGAGCACGAGGCGCGGTCGTATTTCCTGAACATCAAGGGACCCGAACTGCTCAACAAATATGTGGGGGAGACCGAGCGCCACATCAGGTTGGTATTCCAACGGGCCCGGGAGAAGGCAAGCGAGGGCACCCCGGTCATCGTGTTTTTCGATGAGATGGACTCCCTGTTCCGGACGAGGGGATCAGGGGTTTCCAGCGATGTCGAGAACACGATCGTTCCCCAACTGTTGAGCGAGATCGACGGTGTCGAGAGCCTGGAGAACGTGATCGTGATCGGGGCCTCGAACCGGGAGGACATGATCGATCCGGCCATCCTGCGGCCGGGTCGACTCGACGTGAAAATCAAGATCGAGCGCCCCGACGCCCAGGCTGCGGCGGACATCATGGCCAAGTACCTCACCGCGAGCCTGCCCCTGCACCCGGAGGATCTGGCCGAGCACGACGCTGATCGCACCCGCACCGTGAACCGAATGATCCAGCGAGCAGTTGAGCGCATGTACGCGGAGATCGACGAGAACCGATTCCTGGAAGTCACCTACGCCGACGGTGACCGGGAGGTTCTCTACTTCAAGGACTTCAACTCGGGCGCGATGATCGAAAACATTGTCTCCCGGGCCAAGAAGTCGGCGATCAAGGATTTCCTCGAAGTCGGTCAGAAGGGAATTCGGGTAGCTCACCTGCTGTCGGCTTGTGTCGACGAATTCCGGGAAAACGAGGATCTTCCCAACACCACCAATCCCGACGACTGGGCTCGGATCTCGGGCAAGAAGGGTGAGCGGATCGTCTTCATCCGCACTCTGGTCCAGGGCAAGCAGGGTGCGGAGCCCGGTCGATCCATCGACAACGTGGCCAACACCGGGCAGTACCTCTGACCGGCGCACGGTCGAACACGCGCGTGATCGAACATAGGCTGGATCAGTGAGCGTCATTCGGGTAATGGGGATCGAAACCGAGTACGGCATCTCGGCTCCGGGACACCCCGACGCCAATCCGATTCTGCTCTCGTCGCAGGTGGTGAACGCGTACGCGAACAACGCGCTTCGGAACGCAGCCAGACGGGCGCGTTGGGACTACGAGCTGGAGACGCCGACCCGCGACGCGCGCGGGTTCGAAGTGGCAGGCGGCGGTCGCGGCGATTCCGATGCCGATGCGGATGCCGGACTCGCCAATGCGGTACTCACCAACGGAGCCCGGTTGTACGTGGACCACGCTCATCCCGAGTACTCGACGCCCGAAGTGCTCAGCCCCCTCGCGGCCGTTGTTCACGACCGGGCGGGTCAGGAGATCCTGCGGCGTGGGGCGCAGTGGGCCGCCGAAATGCCGGGTGGATTTCCGATCCGGATCTACAAGAACAACACCGACAACAA